>NZ_QUOS01000002.1:0-245493 GCF_003390135.1 Streptococcus sp. NM | reverse complement strand
GATTGTCAAATTGAAGAGGAAGGAAACCATCACGTTCAGCAGCGATTTCTTGAGCTTTAGCAATAGCGCCTTTCATTCCCTCACTACCAGGAGTTAGGACGAGTTCAGCACCATAAGCTTGGATAATCTTACGTCGTTCTACACTCATAGTTTCAGGCATAACGATGACGACTTTATACCCTTTAGCAGCACCTACCCATGAAAGTCCAATACCAGTGTTTCCACTTGTTGCTTCAACAATTGTAGAACCTGGTTTCAGAATACCGTCTTGTTCAGCTTTTTCAATCATGCTAAGAGCAATACGATCTTTTACAGAAGAACCAGGGTTGAATGCTTCAAGCTTTACATAGACGTCAGCAGCCCCTTCTGGCACGATGTTGTTGAGTTTAACAATCGGAGTTTGACCGATTAATTCAGTAATGTTGTTATAAATAGACATATGAATACCTCTTTGTATAAGATATTTCTAGTATAACGCTATCTATACCATTTGTAAAATATAGAAATCCTATCGAAGTGATAGGATTTTTTTATATCAAAGGTCTAAGCCGTTAATTTTCAAGCGATTGTGATAAGCTAATTCTAATAAATAGGTGTAAAGTGGAATGATATCCGTTTTCTTAGGGAATTCAAATTTATGAGCATTAAAATGCTCATTATGTGCTTTTAGAAAGACATTTTCTAAATAAGTAATAGTAATTTCACTATCATCTATACCTGCTCCAGCAGTTTCCATTTCAACGTTAACAATGTTCATCAAAAAGATTGATTTAATAGACATCTTACGACCGGTAGCACCTTGTTTATCTGTAAAGATAATACGTATATTTGTAAATATAATTGAGTCACGAATCAGTTTATATCCACTTTGAATTTCTTCATTTTCTAGTAGATATTGTCCATATTCTTTGATAAGAGTTTCTTTGTTTTGCTCGCTAAAGTTACCAGCGAGTCCTTGAATGAATTTACCAAATGCCATATTTTTCTCCTTTGTTTACACTAAGTTTACAGGAACTTCAACTTCTCGTAAACCTTGATCAGTTAAAGTTACTTTTCCATTAAAAAACTCTACAAGTGCAGCTTTAATATTTTCTTTTTCTTCTTTATCAACATAAATCATTGTATCGACTTGATCTGTAAAGTTTGTCTCAAGTTCCATGAGATCATGTTCCTTAAGGAAGTTACTGTACTCTTGGTACTGAGCGTAAGACATTTGAATAGCAATGCCAGCTTGTTCCTTTATTTCAATGATGCCAATTTCTTTGACAGCTAAGGCAACACTGCCGGCGTAAGCACGAATCAATCCTCCAGCGCCTAGCTTAATGCCTCCAAAGTAGCGTGTCACTACTACACAGACATTAGTAAGATTGTGATTTTCTAGTACCCCAAGCATGGGAACGCCAGCAGTACCACTGGGTTCACCATCATCACTTGTCCGTTTGATTTCACTATGTTCCCCAATAATGAAGGCAGAGCAGTTATGCGTAGCTTTGTAGTGTTCTTTTTTGATGGCAGTAATGAAGTCACGAGCCTCTTCTTCGCTATAAACACGCTTGGCATGACAGATAAAGCGGGATTTTTTGATTTCTTCTAGGACTTGTCCGTCCTCTTTAATTGTTCTAAATTCCATGATTTAATTGTACTAAAAAATCATCTAAAGCGCTAGGTTTTTACGAATAAAGAAGTATGAAAGTAAATCCAAACTATCTCGGTCGGTTGTTTACGGAGAATGAATTAACAGAAGAGGAACGTCAGTTGGCGGAGAAACTTCCAGCAATGAGAAAGGAGAAAGGGAAACTTTTCTGTCAACGTTGTGATAGTGCTATTTTAGATGAATGGTATTTGCCCATCGGTGCTTACTATTGTCGGGAGTGCTTAATTATGAAGCGAATTAGGAGTGATCAAGCTTTATACTATTTCCCACAGGAGGATTTTCCGAAGCAAGATGTTCTTAAATGGCGTGGTCAATTAACTCCTTTTCAAGAGAAGGTGTCAAAGGGATTGATTCAAGCGGTAGATAAGCAGGAACCAACCTTGGTTCACGCTGTAACAGGAGCTGGAAAGACAGAAATGATTTACCAAGTTGTGGCCAAAGTGATTGATGAAGGTGGTGCAGTTTGTTTGGCCAGCCCTAGAATCGATGTGTGTTTGGAGCTGTACAAGCGCCTGCAAAAGGATTTTTCTTGCGAGATAGCCCTCCTACATGGAGAATCAGAGCCGTATTTTCGAACACCACTAGTTGTTGCAACGACTCATCAGCTGTTAAAATTTTATCATGCTTTTGATTTGCTAATAGTGGATGAAGTAGATGCTTTTCCTTATGTTGACAACCCTACGCTTTACCATGCTGTCAAGAATAGTGTAAAGGAGAATGGCTTGAGAATCTTTTTAACAGCAACTTCTACCGATGAGTTAGATAGGAAGGTTCGCATCGGAGAATTAAAACGATTGAGTTTGCCTAGACGGTTTCATGGAAATCCTTTGATTATTCCTAAACCTGTCTGGTTATCCGATTTTAATCGCTATTTGGATAAGAATCGTTTATCACCAAAGTTAAAGTTTTATATTGAGAAACAGAGAAAGACAGGTTATCCGTTACTCATTTTTGCTTCAGAAATTAAGAAAGGGGAGCAATTAAAAGAAGTCTTACAGAAGGAATTTTCGCATGAGAAAATTGGTTTTGTGTCTTCAGTTACGGAAGATCGATTAGAGCAGGTGCAAGCTTTTCGAGATGGAGAACTGACAATACTTATCAGTACGACAATCTTGGAGCGTGGAGTTACCTTCCCTTGTGTGGATGTTTTTGTAGTAGAAGCCAACCATCGTCTGTTTACCAAATCTAGTTTGATTCAGATTGGTGGACGAGTTGGACGAAGCATGGATAGACCGACAGGAGATTTGCTTTTCTTCCATGACGGGTTAAATGCTTCAATCAAAAAGGCAATTAAGGAAATTCAACAGATGAATAAGGAGGCGGGTCTATGAAGTGTTTATTATGTGGGCAGACTATGAAGGCTGTTTTAACTTTCAGTAGTCTTTTACTTCTGAAGAATGATGCCTCCTGTCTTTGTTTAGATTGTGATTCTACTTTTGATAGGATTGGAGAAGAGAACTGTCCAAACTGTATGAAAACAGGATTGTCAACAAAGTGTCAAGATTGTCAATTTTGGTGTAAAGAAGGAGTTGAAGTCAGTCATAGAGCGATTTTTATTTACAATCAAGCTATGAAGGATTTTTTCAGTCGGTATAAGTTTGATGGAGACTTCCTTTTAAGAAAAGTCTTTGCTTCAGTTTTAAGTGAGGAGTTAAAAAAGTACAAAGAGTATCAATTTGTTGTAATTCCCCTAAGTCCGGAAAGATTGCTCGAGAGGGGATTTAACCAGGTTGAAGGCTTAGTTGAAGCAGCAGGGTTCTCTTTTCAAGACTTACTAGAGAAGAGAGAAGAGCGAGCTAGTTCTTCCAAAAATCGTTCAGAACGCTTGGCAACAGAACTTCCCTTCTTTGTCAAAAGTGGAGTCACTATTCCTAAAAAAATCCTACTTATAGATGATATCTATACTACTGGAACAACTATAAATCGTGTGAAGAAACTGTTGGAAGAAGCTGGTGCTGAGGATGTAAAAACATTTTCCCTTGTAAGATGAGGAAAAAATTTGCAAAAATAAAATGAAAGCGTTATAATGAAATCAGAAAAACAAAAATGTTTAGAAAGAAGGTACTCATATGATTAAGTATAGTATCCGTGGTGAAAACCTAGAAGTAACAGAAGCAATTCGTGATTATGTAGTTTCTAAACTCGAAAAGATCGAAAAGTATTTTCAAGCTGAACAAGAGTTGGATGCTCGAGTTAACTTGAAGGTGTATCGTGAAAAAACGGCTAAAGTGGAGGTGACGATTCCGCTTGGCTCAATTACTCTTCGTGCAGAAGATGTGTCTCAAGATATGTATGGTTCAATTGACCTTGTAACCGATAAAATTGAACGTCAGATTCGTAAAAATAAAACAAAAATCGAGCGTAAAAATAAAAATAAGGTAGCAACTAGTCAATTATTTACAGATGCTTTGGTGGAAGATACAAATGTTGTCCAATCAAGAGTTGTTCGTTCAAAACAAATTGATTTAAAACCAATGGATTTGGAAGAAGCTATTCTACAGATGGATTTGTTGGGACATGATTTCTTTATCTATGTGGATGTTGAAGATCAGACAACCAATGTGATTTATCGTCGTGAAGATGGCGAGATTGGCTTGTTAGAAGTTAAAGAATCTTAATTTCAATATGTGTAAAGGAAGGTTTACTAAATTGTAAACCTCCTTTTTCTTATAATTGATAGAATTACTGATTACACTTTTAAAAAGTCGCTTTTTGGTGGTTATTATGGTATAATGGGTGCCAAGAGGTTTGGAATGAAAAAATTTTATGTAAGTCCTATTTTCCCCTTAATATTAGGAATAGTGGCGTTCGGAGTGCTATCTGTGCAACTTGTTTTTGTAACGAATACACTGGTAACGCTATTTCTTTTGCTACTTATTTTGGGTTCATATATTTTACTATTCATCCATCAGAGAGATTACTACTCAAAGAGTGAAGTAGAACAAATCCAGTATGTAAACCACCAAGCTGAAGATAGTTTGACAACTTTGTTAGAACAGATGCCTGTCGGAGTTATTAAACTAGACTTATCGTCAGGTGAAGTTGAATGGTTCAATCCTTACGCTGAATTGATTTTGACTAATGAAGTGGGGGAGATTGATGTTGCATTAATTCAAACAATTATAAAGGCGTCTGTGGGGAATCCAGGTTCTTATGCCACCTTGGGTGAGACTCGCTATTCGGTTCATATGGACAAGATATCTGGTGTTCTTTACTTCTTTGATGTGTCTGGAGAATACGAAGCGACTGTTGAGTTAGTGACGAGTCGTCCGGTTATTGGAATTGTTTCCGTTGATAACTATGACGATTTAGAAGATGCGACATCGGAGTCTGACATTAGTCATATTAACAGTTTTGTAGCCAATTTTGTTTCAGAATTTGCTGGGAAGCATGCCATGTTCTCCCGTCGAGTAAGTATGGATCGTTTTTATCTGTTTACGGACTACACGGTGCTTGAGGGCTTGATGAATGATAAATTTTCTGTTATTGATGCATTCAGAGAAGAGGCGAAACAGAGACAGCTGCCTTTGACCTTAAGTATGGGATTTTCTTATGGTGATGGAAATCATGATGAGATAGGGAAAGTTGCATTGCTCAACTTGAACTTGGCTGAAGTGCGTGGTGGCGACCAAGTGGTTGTTAAGGAGAATGACGAAACGAAAAATCCCGTTTATTTTGGTGGTGGATCTGCTGCCTCAATCAAACGTACACGGACTCGTACGCGTGCTATGATGACAGCTATTTCAGATAAGATTCGAAGTGTGGATCAGGTTTTTGTAGTTGGTCACAAAAATCTAGATATGGATGCTCTTGGCTCTGCTGTAGGTATGCACTTGTTTGCCAGTAATGTGACTGAAAATAGTTATGCTATTTATGACGAAGAACAAATGTCGCCGGATATTGAACGAGCTGTTTCATTCTTAGAAAAAGAAGGAGTTACAAAGTTGTTGTCTGTTAAGGACGCAATGGGGATGGTGACCAATCGTTCTTTGTTGATTCTTGTAGACCATTCAAAGACAGCTTTAACTTTATCAAAAGATTTTTATGATTTATTTACCCAAACCATCGTCATCGACCACCACAGAAGGGATCAGGATTTTCCAGATAATGCGGTTATTACTTATATCGAAAGTGGTGCAAGTAGTGCCAGTGAGTTGGTAACGGAATTGATTCAGTTCCAGAATTCTAAGAAAAATCGTTTGAGTCGTATGCAAGCAAGTGTTTTAATGGCTGGTATGATGTTGGATACTAAAAATTTCACCTCACGAGTGACTAGTCGGACATTTGATGTTGCTAGCTATCTCAGAACGAGAGGAAGTGATAGTATTGCTATCCAAGAAATTGCTGCGACAGATTTTGAAGAATATCGTGAGGTCAATGAACTGATTTTACAGGGGCGTAAATTAGGTTCAGATGTACTAATAGCAGAGGCTAAGGACTCGAAATGTTATGATACAGTTGTTATTAGTAAGGCAGCAGATGCCATGTTAGCTATGTCAGGTATTGAAGCGAGTTTTGTTCTTGCGAAGAATACACAAGGATTTATCTCTATCTCAGCTCGCAGTCGTAGTAAGCTGAATGTACAACGGATTATGGAAGAGCTGGGAGGTGGAGGCCACTTTAATTTGGCAGCAGCTCAAATTAAAGATGTAACCTTGTCAGAAGCAGGTGAAAAACTGACAGAAATTGTATTAAATGAAATAAAGGAAAAGGAGAAAGAAGAATGAAAGTAATCTTTTTAGCAGATGTTAAAGGAAAAGGTAAAAAAGGCGAAATTAAGGAAGTACCAACAGGGTATGCACAAAACTTTCTTATCAAAAAGAATTTAGCAAAAGAAGCAACTGCTCAAGCTGTAGGTGAACTTCGTGGTAAACAAAAATCAGAAGAGAAAGCTCACGCTGAGATGATTGCAGAAGCAAAAGCAATTAAAGCCCAACTAGAAGCAGAGGAAACTATTGTAGAATTTGTTGAAAAAGTTGGTCCAGATGGTCGTACCTTTGGTTCCATTACCAATAAGAAAATTGCAGAAGAATTGCAAAAGCAATTTGGAATTAAGATTGATAAACGTCATATCCAAGTACAAGCTCCGATTCGAGCAGTTGGTTTGATTGATGTACCAGTGAAAATCTATCAAGATATTACAAGTGTAATCAATCTTCGTGTGAAAGAAGGGTAAATTTACACTTTCTTGACAAGATTGTAAAAGGAAGGGAAGTCTGATGGCAGAAGTAGAAGAGTTACGAGTACAACCTCAAGATATCTTAGCTGAGCAATCCGTTTTAGGGGCTATCTTTATTGACGAGAGTAAGCTTGTTTTTGTGCGAGAATATATTGAATCTCGGGACTTTTTTAAGTATGCCCATCGTTTGATTTTCCAAGCTATGGTCGATTTATCCGATCGTGGCGATGCTATAGATGCAACAACGGTTCGTACCATTCTTGATAATCAAGGTGATTTACAGAATATTGGTGGCCTGTCTTACCTGGTTGAGATTGTCAATTCTGTGCCAACTTCTGCTAATGCGGAGTATTATGCTAAGATTGTTGCAGAGAAGGCCATGCTACGTCGATTAATCTCCAAGTTGACAGAGTCTGTCAATCAAGCTTACGAGGCTTCGCAACCAGCTGATGAAATCATTGCTCAGGCAGAAAAAGGCCTGATTGATGTCAGCGAAAATGCTAATCGAAGTGGATTTAAGAACATTCGAGATGTGTTGAATATCAACTTTGGAAATCTGGAAGCTCGCTCGCAACAAACGACCGATATTACAGGTATTGCGACAGGTTATCGTGATTTGGATCATATGACGACTGGTCTTCATGAGGAGGAGTTGATTATCTTAGCAGCTCGTCCGGCGGTTGGTAAGACAGCCTTTGCCTTGAATATTGCTCAGAATATTGGGACTAAGTTGGACAAAACAGTTGCTATTTTTTCACTCGAAATGGGTGCGGAAAGTCTAGTGGACCGTATGTTGGCGGCAGAAGGTTTGGTGGAATCGCATTCTATCCGTACGGGTCAATTGACTGATGAGGAGTGGCAAAAATATACCATTGCTCAAGGGAATCTAGCTAATGCAAGTATCTATATCGATGATACGCCAGGGATTCGGATTACAGAGATTCGTTCTCGTTCTCGTAAACTGGCTCAAGAAACTGGAAATCTTGGTTTGATTTTAATAGACTATTTGCAGCTTATCACGGGAACTGGTCGGGAAAATCGTCAACAAGAGGTTTCAGAAATTTCACGTCAGTTGAAAATTTTAGCTAAGGAACTGAAGGTTCCAGTAATCGCTCTAAGTCAGCTTTCTCGTGGTGTAGAACAACGTCAGGATAAGAGACCGGTCTTGTCTGATATTCGTGAATCTGGGTCTATTGAGCAGGACGCTGATATCGTAGCCTTTCTTTATCGCGACGATTACTATGAGCGTGGTGGTGAAGAAGAGGAAGGCATACCGAATAATAAGGTAGAAGTTATTATCGAGAAAAACCGTAGTGGAGCTCGTGGAACGGTGGAATTAATTTTCCAAAAAGAATACAATAAATTTTCAAGTATCTCAAAGAGGGAGGCATAAGATGTCAGATGCATTTACAGATGTAGCCAAGATGAAAAAAATCAAAGAAGAAATCAAGGCACATGAGGGACAAGTCGTAGAAATGACTTTGGAGAATGGTCGTAAGCGCCAAAAAAATAGATTGGGTAAGCTAATTGAGGTTTATCCATCCCTATTTATCGTTGAATTTGGGAACGTTGAAGGAGATAAACAAGCTAATGTTTACGTTGAATCCTTTACTTACTCAGATATCCTTACAGAAAAGAATTTGATTCATTATCTTGACTAAAGTGAGAAATTTTCTCACTTTTTCTTTTTTCTCCGAATAGTTTAAGTGAAGGGAATCTTCGATTTATATTATTTTTCAAGGAGGAAGAATGAAAATTTCACCATTTAAAGTAGCAGAGACAAGGTTTTCTATTAGAAAGTCAGTTAAAAAGGTTGTTCCTTTTTTAGTAGTAGGGCTGATGTTGTCGGCTGGAGAAAGTGTTCATGCAAACAGTTCTTATGCTCGTGGAGATGATTATCCTGCTTATTATAAAAATGGGAGTCAGAGTATTGATAAGTGGAGGATGTATTCTCGTCAGTGTACTTCATTTGCTGCTTTTCGCTTGAGTGGAGTAAATGGTTTTGAGCTTCCAGGAGCTTATGGTAATGCTGGTGAATGGGGTTATCGTGCTCGTCGTGAAGGTTATCGTGTCGATAATACACCAGCTATCGGATCTATTGCTTGGTCTACTGCAGGAGGTTATGGCCATGTTGCTTGGGTTTCAAATGTGATGGGAGATAATATAGAAATTGAGGAATATAACTATGATTATAAAGGTAATTATAATAAACGAATTGTAAAAGCAAACAAGATGACCGGTTTTATTCATTTTAAAGATTTATCAAGCAATTCTAAAGAAGTCCCAAGCAGTTCAAAAGATTCGACAAGCAATCATGTTGTGACCAGTCAATCGTCATCTTTGATGAAAGGAACTCATTATTTTAAGGTGGAGACTCCTATTAAAGATCAACCATTATTGAATGCAACTCCACTTGCATATTATTCTCCAGGTGAGAGTGTTCATTATGATCAGGTGATAGAAAAGGATGGTTACAAGTGGTTGAGTTATATTTCTTATAGCGGGAGTCGACGTTATATTCAGTTGGAGGGAGTGACTTCGTCACAAAATCAATCAGTAAATAAATCTAATCATGGTTCAAATAATGGATTGACTGTGGGTTGGAAGAAAATAAATGGTAGTTGGTATTATTTCAAATCAGATGGTTCTAAGTCGACGGGATGGCTGAAAGATGGTTCTACCTGGTATTATTTGAAATCATCTGGTGAAATGCAGACAGGCTGGTTACAGGAGAAAGGATTTTGGTATTATCTAGATGATTCAGGGGCAATGAAAACGGGCTGGTATCAAGTCTCTGGTAAGTGGTATTATTCTTACTCTTCAGGTGAGCTAGCTGTTAATACAATAGTAGACGGTTATACTGTAAATCATAATGGTGAGTGGATTTAATTTTAAGTAATTGAATCTGAACAGGAGAGAAATCTCCTGTTTTTTTGTTTAAACTAGAGTTTTTATGAAGAGTTAAGATATCTGAATTGGATTCGAAACTATAATTTGCTATAGAAAATGAAAGTGATGAAAAGAAAGAAAAAAAGAAAGCTAGTAAAACATGCGTTACTTTCTTGAAGTTTTTTATAGCCTCAAAATACATTATATTAATAATAAAGTATATATAATATAATATATTTCTTGATTTCACTCAAAAAAAGGTTTATAATGTACATAAATATGATTCTCAAAAAGAGGTACACAAGATGAACAAAAAGAAAATGATTTTAACCAGTTTGGCTAGTGTAGCTGTTTTAGGTGCTACATTTGTTGCATCTCAACCGTCAGTTGTGAAAGCTGATGACAAACCTACAGCTGCTCAACCTACTGGAGAAACTAAGCCTACACTTACGGCTGAAACTCCAAAAACTGAGGTAGAAAAAGCAAAAGAAACTGAAAAAGAAGCTAATGCTAAAGTTGATGCAGCGCAAGAAAAAGTAGATACAACAACTACTACAGCAACTGATGCAGCTGCAAAACTTGAAACAGAGAAAAAAGAAGCTGCTGACGCTGAAACTGCAAAAGTCGAAGCTGAAAAAGCTAAAAAGACTGCTGATGACGAATTAGCTAATGCTAAATCTAAAGCAGCTGAAGCTGACGCTAAAGCAAAAGAAGAGGCCGCAAAAGAAGAAGCAGCCGCAAAAGAAGAAGCTGAAGCTAAAGAAGGTTTAACTGAAGCTTTGAAACAAATGCCTGATAACGAATTGCTTGATAAAAAAGCAAAAGAAGAATTATTAAAGGCTGTTGAGTCTGGTGAATTAAGTGCCTCTGATATTCTTGCTGAGTTAGCAGATGATGCTGAAAAAGCACAAGATACTAATCCAACAATTAAAACAGAAACTCCTGTATCTAAGGACAAGCTTCCTGAAGAGGTTCAAGCGGGAATTGATGAAGGTGAAGCAGCGGATGCTGCTCGTCCTGCATCAGAAAAATTGCAAGACAAAGCTGATGATTTAACTGAAACAATTGAAAACTTAACGGATGATGCTGAGAAATTAAAAGCTGATGCTGAAAAGAAAGCTGAAACACTAAAAAAACAGGAAGATACTTTAAAAGAAGCAAAAGAAGCTCTTAAATCCGCTAAAGATAACGGATTTGCTGAAGATATCACAGCACCATTAGAAAAAGCTGTAACTGCGATTGAAAAAGAACGTGATACTGCCAAATCTGAATTTGACGAAGCTGCTGAGAAAGTTCAAGATGCTACAGCTGAAATTCAAGATTTAACTGAAAAACGTGATAATCTTCTTGAAGAAGTAAAAAAAGCAGAAGCAAAAGAAGCTGCAGAACCAGCTAAACCAGCAGAAGAAACTCCAGAGGAAGAAGCTGAACCAACCGAAGCTGAAAAAGCTGCTAAAGCTAAAGCAGAAGCTGATGCTAAAGTTGCTGAATTAGAGAAGAAAGTTGCTGAAGAAGCTAAAAAAGTAGAAGAAGCTACAGCTAAAGCTAAAAAAGAAGCTGTTGATGTAACTGCTGCTGAGACTGCAAAAGCAGAAGCAGACAAAGCTAAAGCTGATGCAGAAGCTGAATTAGCTAAGGCTAAAGAAGAAGCAGCTAAAGCAAAAGCTAAAGTTGAAGAAGAAGTTAAAAAAGAAGAAGACGCTAAAAAAGAAGAAGCAGATAACTTAGAAGCTTTGAAAGGTGCTTTAGAGCAACTTGAAAAAAAAGCTGAAGATAAAGTCAACAAGGATGCTAGCATCAAGCCAGAAGATAAAGCGAAAGCTATCGAAGAAGCAAAAGCTGAAATCGGTAAAGAAGCTTTATTAAAAGCGATTGAAGATGGAGTTCTTACAGCTACTCAAGCTATAGATGAATTCCTCAACGATGCTAACACAAAAGATAAAGCTCCTGAAGCTTATAAAACTAAAGAATTAACTGCTGACGAAACTAAAAAAATTGAAGAAGCAGCTAAAAAAGAAGCTTCTAAACCAATTGTCAAAAAACTTACAGACATTGCTGATGATTTAGCTGAAAAAATTGAAAAATTAACTAAAGAAGCTGAGGAAGATAAGGCTGACGCTGCTGAAAAAGCTAAGGTAGTAGAAGAGAAAAATGCTACATTAGAGAAACAAAACGAAACTTTAGAAAAAGCTAAAACTGCTCTTGAAACTGCTAAGAAATACAATGCGGATCAAGCTATCCAAGATGGATTGCAAGATGCTGTAACTAAACTAGAAGTTTCAGTTGCTTCTGCTAAAGCAGCAGCTGAAGAAGCTAAGGCCAATTTCGACGAAGTGAACGAAGCAGTTCAAGAGGATGACGATGCAATTGCCAAACTAACTGAGAATTACAACGCAACTTTAGGTTACATCGAAAACTTAAAAGAAGTTCCTAAGGGTGAAGAATCGAAAGACTTTAGTGGTGGTGTAAGTCCTAGTGATGCACCTTCTGATGATGCTAAACAACCTGACCAAGTTCCAAGTGCTCCTAACTCTCCTGAATTCAACGGTGGTGTGAATCCTAGTGACTCTCCTGCTGGGGATAATGGCTCTGATTTCAATGGTGGGGTAAATGATGCAACACCTCCTACTGTAGCTGATGCTCCTGAATATAGTGGAGGAGTTAATGCGGCTGATGCTCCTGTAGCTGAGGTAGCCCCTGAATTCACTGGAACTCTTGCAACCAATACACCTGTGAATGAAAATGGAGAAGCATTATTGCCTCCTGTAGCTGCGGTAGCTCAAGAATTCACTGGAACTCTTGCAACCAATACACCTGTGAATGAAAACGGAGAAGCATTATTATCTCCTGTAGCTGAGGTAGCTCCAGAATTCAACAGTGGAGTTAATAGTTTAGAAGCAGCTGTTAATGAAGTTCCAGAATATAAAGGTGGTGCTAATTTTGTCTTAGCAGCTGTTAACGAAGTTCCAGAATATACAGGGCCTTTATCTACAAATGGTGAAGACGCTACAGTGAATAATGTTCCTGCATACGGAGAAACCGGCGCCCCAGCAATTACTGAAGTCCCAGCATATGCAGAGACAGGCGCCCCAGCAATTACTGAAGTCCCAGCGTATGCAGAGACAGGCGCCCCAGCAATTACTGAAGTCCCAGCGTATGCAGAGACAGGCGCCCCAGCAATTAACGAAGTTCCAGCGTATGCAGAGACAGGTGCCCCAGCAATTACTGAAGTTCCAGCGTATGCAGAAACCGACGCCCCAGCAATTAACGAAGTTCCAGAATATACTCTTACAACAGCAGGTACTAACAAGGATAATACTTATCAAGCACCAGCAGCAAAAGCAGAAGATAAAAAAGAACTTCCAAATACTGGTGGTAAAGATAATGCTGCAGTTGCATCATTAGGATTCCTTGGATTGTTCCTTGGTGCCCTTCCATTTGTGAAACGTAAAAACTAATTCATTTCGTAGTTTGAAAGAGAGGGAGTAACTTCCTTCTCTTTTTTAGATTATCTTAGTTTCTCTCAGGGAACTCTTCCCAATGGTATTTTTTGGTGCTTTCCTTTATAATGGGTGTATGGATAAGAAAAAATTATTATTGATTGATGGGTCTTCTGTTGCTTTTCGGGCGTTTTTTGCGCTCTATCAGCAGTTAGACCGTTTTAAGAATGCGGCTGGTTTGCATACCAATGCGATTTATGGCTTTCAGTTGATGTTGAGCCACTTGTTGGAACGGGTTGAGCCGAGTCATATTTTGGTGGCTTTTGATGCGGGTAAGACGACCTTCCGTACAGAGATGTATGCGGACTATAAGGGTGGTCGGGCTAAGACTCCTGATGAGTTTCGTGAGCAATTTCCCTTCATTCGTGAGTTGCTGGATCATATGGGGATTCGTCATTATGAGTTGGCTCAGTATGAGGCGGATGACATCATTGGGACGCTGGATAAACTAGCTGAGCAGGATGGTTTTGATATTACCATTGTCAGTGGGGACAAGGACTTGATTCAGCTGACGGATGAGCATACGGTGGTTGAGATTTCCAAGAAAGGTGTGGCTGAGTTTGAGGCCTTTACGCCAGAATATCTTATGGAAAAGATGGGCATCACACCGACTCAGTTTATCGATCTCAAGGCGCTCATGGGTGATAAGTCGGATAATATCCCTGGGGTGACCAAAATCGGTGAAAAGACGGGTATCAAGCTCTTGCTGGAGCATGGTTCGCTTGAGGGGATTTATGAAAATATCGATGGGATGAAGGCTTCTAAGATGAAGGAAAATCTCATCAATGATAAGGAACAGGCCTTTTTGTCTAAAACACTGGCGACCATTGATACCAAGGCACCGATTGAGATTGGTTTGGAGGATTTGGTCTATAGTGGTCCAGATGTTGAAAACCTTGGGAAATTCTACGATGAGATGGGCTTCAAACAGCTCAAGCAGACTTTAAATGCATCGTCAGCTGAAGTGGCTGAGAGTTTGGACTTTACTATTGTTGACCAAATCAGTCAAGACATGCTGAGTGAAGAGTCTATCTTCCATTTTGAGCTTTTTGGTGAGAATTACCATACGGATGATTTGGTTGGTTTTGCCTGGTCTTGTGGGGAAAAGCTCTATGCTACAGACAAGCTTGAGCTTTTTCAGGAACCTATTTTCAAGGATTTCTTAGAAAAAACATCTTTGAAAATTTATGATTTTAAAAAATCCAAGGTTCTCTTGCGTCGTTTTGGTGTGGATTTGCAGTCGCCTGCTTTTGATAGCCGTTTGGCTAAATACCTCCTTTCGACTGTGGAGGACAATGAAATTGCGACTATTGCTAGTCTTTATGGTCAGACTTATTTGGTTGATGATGAGACTTTCTATGGTAAAGGTGTAAAAAAGGCCATTCCTGAACGTGAGAAATTCTTGGAACACTTAGCTCGTAAGCTTGCTGTTTTGGTTGAGACTGAGCCTGTTTTACTTGAAAAACTCAGTGGAAATGGGCAATTAGAGCTTCTTTATGATATAGAGCAACCTCTGGCTTTTGTCCTTGCCAAGATGGAAATTGCTGGGATTACGGTCAAGAAAGAGACCTTGCTTGAGATGCAGGCTGAAAATGAGATTGTCATTGAAAAACTGACTCAGGAGATTTATGAACTGGCTGGTGAGGAGTTTAATATTAACTCGCCTAAGCAGCTGGGCGTACTTCTCTTTGAAAAATTGGGGCTACCTCTAGAATACACTAAGAAAACCAAAACTGGATACTCGACTGCGGTGGATGTCTTGGAGCGCCTGGCTCCTATTGCTCCGATTGTTAAGAAAATTCTTGACTACCGTCAGATTGCTAAGATTCAATCCACTTATGTAATTGGTTTGCAGGACTGGATTTTGGCTGATGGCAAGATTCATACTCGCTATGTGCAGGATTTGACCCAAACAGGTCGTCTGTCTAGTGTGGATCCAAACTTGCAAAATATTCCTGTGCGTTTGGAGCAGGGCCGTCTCATTCGGAAGGCTTTTGTGCCTGAGTGGGAGGATAGTGTCCTTCTCAGCTCGGACTATTCACAGATTGAATTACGCGTTTTGGCACATATTTCTAAGGATGAGCACTTGATTAAGGCTTTCCAAGAGGGGGCAGATATCCATACTTCGACAGCCATGAGGGTCTTTGGCATTGAGCGTCCTGAGGATGTGACTGCAAACGACCGTCGAAATGCCAAGGCCGTTAACTTTGGAGTGGTTTACGGGATTTCAGACTTTGGTTTGTCTAATAATTTGGGAATTAGTCGTAAGGAGGCCAAAGCCTACATTGATACCTACTTTGAACGCTTCCCAGGTATTAAAAACTACATGGATGAAGTGGTGCGTGAGGCGCGTGATAAGGGCTATGTAGAGACCCTCTTTAAGCGTCGCCGTGAGTTGCCAGATATCAATTCGCGCAACTTCAACATTCGCGGTTTTGCAGAGCGGACAGCTATCAACTCTCCTATCCAAGGATCGGCGGCAGATATTCTCAAGATTGCCATGATTCAGCTGGATAAAGCCTTGGTTGCAGGTGCTTATCAGACTAAGATGCTGTTACAAGTGCACGATGAAATCGTCCTTGAAGTTCCTAAATCTGAGCTGGCAGAGATGAAAAAATTGGTCAAACAAACCATGGAAGAAGCTATTCAACTCAGTGTTCCCCTCATCGCAGATGAGAATGAAGGGGTAACCTGGTACGAGGCTAAATAAAAAGTTATGTAGAGTTTGAAGCATTTGTTTTCAAACTCTTTTTCATGTTTTTCTGTAAGCAGTTTCCTTGACATTTTTTTTGTTTTGCGCTATCATATGTCCATATAATATATGGGAGTCTGTGTACAGTCTGAGAGGAAGTGTTAAACTTCGACCGCACCTGATTTGGGTAATGCCAGCGTAGGGAACAATACTTAGTCTATTCTGCACCTTTTCCATATATGGTAAAGGTTTTTCTTTTTATAAAGAGGAAAACGAGAAGAGGAGGTTGTTATGAAAGCAAGCATTGCCTTGCAAGTTTTACCCCTATCACAGGGGATTGATCGGATTACTGTTATCGATCAGGTTATTGCTTATCTGCAAGCTCAAGAAGTGACCATGGTAGTGACACCATTTGAAACGGTCTTGGAAGGGGAGTTTGATGAGCTCATGCGCATTCTTAAAGAATCGCTAGAAATGGCAGGGCGTGAGGCAGATAATGTCTTTGCCAATGTCAAAATAAATGTAGGAGAGATTTTAAGTATTGATGAGAAGCTTGAAAAGTATACTGAGACGACACATTAGTCTATTGGGTTTTCTCGGAGTCTTGTCAATTTGGCAGCTAGCAGGTTTGCTTAAACTTCTCCCCAAGTTTATCCTGCCGACACCTCTTGAAATTCTCCAGGCCTTTGTTCGTGATAGAGAATTTCTCTGGCACCATAGCTGGGCGACCTTGAGAGTGGCTTTGCTAGGTCTAATTTTGGGAGTCTTGATTGCCTGTCTCATGGCTGTGCTCATGGATAGTTTGACTTGGCTTAACGATCTGATTTACCCTATGATGGTGGTTGTTCAAACTATCCCGACTATTGCTATAGCCCCTATTCTGGTCTTGTGGCTAGGTTATGGGATTTTGCCCAAGATTGTCTTGATTATCTTGACGACTACTTTTCCTATCATCGTTAGCATTTTGGACGGTTTTAGGCATTGTGACAAGGATATGCTGACCCTGTTTAGTCTGATGCGGGCCAAACCTTGGCAAATCCTGTGGCATTTTAAAATTCCAGTCAGCCTGCCTTACTTTTATGCAGGTCTGAGGGTCAGTGTCTCCTACGCCTTTATCACAACAGTGGTATCTGAGTGGTTGGGAGGCTTTGAGGGTCTTGGTGTTTATATGATTCAGTCCAAAAAACTGTTTCAGTATGATACCATGTTTGCTATTATTATTCTGGTATCGATTATCAGTCTTCTCGGTATGAAGCTGGTCGATATTAGTGAAAAATATGTTATTAAATGGAAACGTTTGTAACATAAGAATGTTTCAAAAAAGAAAAGAGGAAATCAAAATGAAGAAAACATGGAAAGTGTTTTTAACGCTTGTAACAGCTCTTGTAGCTGTTGTGCTTGTGGCCTGTGGTCAAGGAACTGCTTCTAAGGATAATAAGGAAACAGAACTTAAAAAGATTGACTTTATCCTAGACTGGACACCAAATACCAACCACACAGGACTTTATGTGGCTAAGGAAAAAGGTTATTTCAAAGAAGCTGGAGTGGATGTTGACTTGAAATTACCACCGGAAGAAAGTTCTTCTGATTTGGTTATCAATGGTAAGGCACCATTTGCAGTCTATTTCCAAGACTATATGGCTAAAAAATTGGAAAAAGGGGCAGAAATTACTGCTGTTGCAGCTATCGTAGAACACAATACATCAGGAATCATCTCTCGTAAATCTGACAATGTAGCTAGTCCAAAAGACTTGGTTGGTAAGAAATACGGAACTTGGAATGATCCAACTGAACTTGCTATGTTGAAAACCTTGGTAGAATCTCAAGGTGGAGACTTTGAGAAGGTTGAAAAAGTACCAAATAACGACTCAAACTCAATCACACCGATTGCCAATGGAGTCTTTGATACTGCTTGGATCTACTACGGTTGGGATGGTATTCTTGCCAAATCTCAAGGTGTAGATGCTAACTTTATGTATTTGAAAGACTACGTCAAGGAGTTTGACTACTATTCACCAGTTATCATCGCAAACAATGACTACCTCAAAGACAATAAAGAAGAAGCTCGTAAAGTCATCCAAGCTATCAAAAAAGGCTACCAATATGCCATGGAGCATCCAGAAGAAGCAGCTGATATCCTCATCAAAAATGCACCTGAACTCAAGGAAAAACGTGACTTTGTCATCGAATCTCAAAAATACTTGTCAAAAGAATACGCAAGCGACAAGGAAAAATGGGGGCAATTTGATGCAGCTCGCTGGAATGCCTTCTACAAATGGGATAAAGAAAATGGTATCCTTAAAGAAGACTTGACAGACAAAGGCTTCACCAACGAATTTGTGAAATAATGACAGAGATTAGACTAGAACACGTCAGTTATGCCTATGATCAAGAGAGGATTTTAGAGGATATCAACCTGCAGGTGACTTCAGGTGAAGTGGTTTCTATCCTAGGCCCAAGTGGTGTTGGAAAGACCACCCTCTTTAATCTAATCGCTGGGATTTTAGAAGTCCAGTCAGGGAGAATTGTCCTTGATGGGGAGGAGAATCCCAAGGGGCGCGTGAGTTATATGTTGCAAAAGGACTTGCTCTTGGAACACAAGACGGTGCTTGGTAATATCATTCTGCCCCTCTTGATTCAAAAGGTGGATAAGGCAGAAGCTATTGCTCGCGCAGATGAAATTCTTGCTACCTTCCAGTTGACAGCTGTAAGGGACAAGTATCCTCATGAACTTAGTGGCGGGATGCGCCAGCGTGTAGCCTTGCTCCGAACTTACCTTTTCGGGCACAAGCTCTTTCTCTTGGATGAGGCCTTTAGCGCCTTGGATGAGATGACCAAGATGGAACTCCACGCTTGGTATCTGGAGATTCACAAGCAGTTGCAACTGACAACATTGATTATTACGCACAGTATCGAGGAGGCCCTCAGTCTCAGCGATCGCATCTATATCTTGAAAAATCGTCCTGGGCAGATTGTTTCAGAAATTAAACTAGATTGGTCTGAAGATGAGGACAAGGAAGTCCAAAAGATTGCCTACAAACGTCAAATCTTGGCAGAATTAGGCTTAGATAAGTAGAAAAATAGGGAGTTGGTGAAGATTATCCTTTACCAGCGCCCTTTTTCTTTTAAAAATGAGAAAATTTCGGTATAATAGTCAATTATACCGAAATCATTCTATAATCGTTGATACATAAGGGTTTTATGTGTCGCTTTTTTTATTTTGTGGACTTTTTTAAGAACTTTTTATTTTTTCGAGGGCAGTTTCAAAGAATGAGACTGCTCTTTTTTGGTTCTCTTTTGATAAATGGCTGTAAGTGTCCATAGTTACAGATATTTTTGCATGGCCAAGCCGTGTCTGTATTTCCTTGTATGGCAGGCCAGCATTAAGCAAGATACTAGCGTGAGTGTGTCGGAAAGCATGAAAGCCTAAATCAGTACAGTTAGCGTTTTTTAAGTGCTTATGTAGGCGATAATCAACCTTTCGAGTATTGACATAGTTGTCAAAGCTATCAGAGAACACTTTCTCATAGGTTAAGCCAATGTTTCTACCGTTTTCCGCTTGTCTTGCTCGGTAGAGACGAAGCATGAGCACTGTTTTATGATCGATATCTAAAACTCTATAGCTTGATTTTGTCTTAGGACTGTTTACCTGGTTTAAAATGTTGAGTGTCTTGTTAATATCAATCGTTCCGCTCTGCAGGTCAATATCAGACCATTCCAGGGCCAGACATTCACGGATGCGCAGTCCAGTAGCTAGGAGTGTCTTATAAAGCACGGTATCATAAAAATTGATAAAGGTATTTTCTAGGTTATCGAGATAGGAGAGGAAGTTTTTAAGTTCCTGATCTTGAAAGTATTTAATTTCTTGTTTATCTCTGGTTATCTTTCTAGGAATGACAATATCACGAGCGGGGTTATTGTCTAATGCTTGAATAGAAAGTCCATACTGTAGAATACGTTTATTTAAGGCATGAAGATGATTGTATTCTTTATACCCCGTTCCGTCCTGATTGTACTCATCCGCCCATTTGTTTACCTGAGTTTGGATAATGATAGGTGTAAGTTTATCTAGTTTGTAAGTACCAAATGAGGGTAAGAGGTAGTTATTTAAGCAGCCTTTTATCTTTATCTGCGTATTAGTCTTTATGGTATGCTGATAGGTTTGCCAAAACAAGTCTACAAGTTCACGATAGGTTGTTATATGTGAGCGTTGTTTCCGTGTCGAGCCGTTTTTCTCAAATTCTACCTTAGCCTGGGTGGCCTTGTTTCTGAGTTCTTTCTTTGTTCGTGCTGATATGGTAGTCTTAACCTTCTTACCAGTCACAGAATCAATGCCAAGATAGATACTGGAGCGGTAGACTGCTGATCCGTCTTTTTTCGTGTGTTGTGTAATTTTCATGGTTTTAACTCCTTTTTCCATCAGCAGGCAAGCAATTAGAAAAGGTTTTGAGTTTATACCATGCGAGGAGCTACGAGAATGCCCCTATTTTCGATTTTAAGCAGTCGGACGGTAAATTGTACCAGAATAGAAAACAAGGCGAATATGGGGGAGTTTTTTATTTTAAGTTATGTTTACTAGAATATAAAAAGAAAAGTAGCCGTATCAAATACGGCTACTATCACGTTATGGATCTAAAATCCAAATGTAAACTTTATGGAGCTAAACTCCTAATAGCTGTATTGTAATATAATTATTAAAAAATGTCAAGAGATTAGAAAAGGTATAATTCTTTTAACTTTTCGTTAATTTTGTCCAATGTGTTATCAGATACTTTCATTTTTCCGATTGGATCTAATCTATTTTTCTTTAAAATTCTATCTTTGCTGATTGTTTGAAGGTTATTACACTTGGCATAAGAACGCTTAATGTATTTTTTGTAGTATTGAGTTAATTCAATAACGTCATTTATTTCTGATTGTGTCCGTTTAAGGTTATCATCGTCTATTATCTTAGGTTGAATTATTTCGTTTGAAAATTGTTCTGTATAAGCTTGGTAGACATCCGATAAGGCAGCTTCAGTAATTGCATTATTGGAATCTAAATATTTTAGGTAGGCAAATAAATCTTTGTGTAATTTTTCAATATATTCATCAAGCAAAATAGAAGGATATTCCGCAATGACTTCGTCTATGAGTACAGTATCTATTTGATTTTTAGATGTTAGAGGAATTACTGTAAGTGTTTTTTTATAGGGACTATCTACTTTGTCTAAGACAATAGCCCAATGATTATTTGATAATTCTCCGCCTATATTTACACCGAACTCTACGAATACCAGAGAACCACGACTGAATTTCCAATATTTTCTTTTTTGAGTCTTGGCTTCAAATAAGAATTGTTCAGATTGTCTTTTAACTGCTAGTGCAAGAAATCTGTATTTAGAAGATGTATGCTTTGCTTTACCAAGTTTATAGAGTTTTTCAACTTCTATGTAGTTTTGTTTGGTTTGTTCAAAATATGGATTTTCTTTGTTCATTTTAATTCTCTCTATATATGCCCACGACTTCGCCGATGGTTTAGAAGATATTAGTCATCTCTATTTGTCAATTTTGCAGTTTTTTGCGCTTTAGTCTGTAAAATCGGCTTTCTATTCTTCAATTTCCCCAATTTTTGCACAATAGACCTTAGAAATAGGGGTTCTATTGGCGAATATGGGGGAGTTTTTAATTTACGATGATTTCGCCAACAGGGATAAAATCTTTTTGTTTTGAAGATTTTGCGATTAAGTCGTATTGATCAGCAGATTTTTCATACCCAAGGGAAAGAGTAGTATTGTCGTCTGGTAATTTTTTAGCAAACTCAGATATAGACATCCGAAATACAGTAATTGCATTTTGCTGATTAGTTGTAGCAGAATTTGAATTGATTGCGTCCATAGTCTCTTTTGCGCTATCTTTAGCCGTTCCAGTTAGCAAAATCATGATTGTATCATGCGGTTCGGATGAATCTGAATCGATTACGTTATTTTGAATTTTAACGCTTATTGCTCCAGTTGATTCAGGATCTAATTTTGATTTGATTTCAGAAATTAGATTATCGTATTTACTGTTATCTACTTTGGCTTTTGTGTTTGTTGAAGTAGTGTTTTTTTGCTCCGTTTTTGGTTGCTCCGAGCTATCTTTAGTAGTTGATTGATTGTTAGAGCAAGCCACTAGGACGGTAGCAGAAAGTAAAATAGCTGACGTGCTTAGTAATTTTTTCATAAGTAGCCTCCTATATGCTGATGTTTTTATGATAAAAGATTTTGATACCTATCTTTTGCACAATGAACCTTTGGAATAGAGTTACTATTGTTTATCTGAGGAGTTTAGTTTTTGAGGGGATTCATTGTTTTTGTTTTTTTCTATAAGTTCGTTCGTTTGATTGATACTTTGGATAATCAATCTTAGTTTTTCAGATTTAAAGTGATTTTCCTTAATAGATAAAATAAGCTCAAACATTTCGTCACTGCTATCTACAAGTGATTTGATAGTGTGTAAAGTAGTTATAGCTTTTCCTCTATGGATTTCATCTTCATGGAGAACTTGATCTAAGTATTGTAACCTTTCAGATAGTATTTCTTTCATTGCATTGTATTGTTTATTATATTCTGTTAGTTTTTTTTTCGAGTTCTTCAATCAAATGTTGTAATTGCTCACTCGTATTTTCTTCATGGCCTAACAGATAACCTACACTGACTCCGAATATATCTGCTAGTTGCTGGGCTTTTTCTGGTTTTATTTGACGTTCGCCTTTTTCCCAATAAATATAAGTTCTTTTTGTAACACCTATTTCATCAGCTATTTCTTGCTGAGTCATTCCTATTTTACCGTTAAATTCTTTATTTAACCTCAATTCTTTTAACTTATTATCCATATTTAAAAACACCTTTCAAGAGTATTTTACCACGTTTTTTTTCATTGTTGCAAAAAAAATTCAACATTTTTTAGAAAAAGCATTGACATTGCACAAAAAGTACAATATAATATTGCTATCAACGGAAAGTTGTACAAAAAGTACACCATATCAAACACTTTTCAATCAATTATGGTGAATTTCTAAAATGGAGGTAAAAAATGAGAAATAATATGAGATTGTTATTAGCGAAGCGACGCAAAAAAACCGCTGATGTTGCAAAAGCTACGGGAATTTCAAAAAGTACCTTAACGGCTTTGTATTATGAACGTGCAAAGAATCCAAGTATTGATACATTGAAAAAAGTATCTAGTTACTTAGGAGTTACACTTGATGAATTTCTTGATACGAAATATTAGAAAGGAGCGAACTAATCGTAATACTACTCTACATTTACAGATTTTTCATGTGGTGCTTTACCACTGGGGATTGATAAACGGTTCTAGCTAAATATTTGCTAGAGTGATTTGCTTGCTACCTATGGCAGTATCAAGGGTTTGTAGGGGTTTATTCTCTCCTAAATTTTCCCTACCACAATGATTTACCTTGGTACTGTTTTTGGTGGCAAGCACGAGCAACAAGAAGAAAGGAGCGAACCAATGGAATTGGTTTATATGGACGGCAAGAAAGAGCCGTATACACTGAGCAGTATCGTTGCAGACTGCGCTGAAATTAAGCACAGACATTTGAAGATTTTGCTGAACAAGCACCGAGAGGACTTTGAGAGTTTTGGAAAGGTGCAATTTAAAATTTCACCTTCAAAGAGTGGGCAAAATGTACGGGACTATATTTTGAATGAGCAACAAGCAACCTTGATGATCACTTACTTACGAAATACAGAACCCGTAAAAGAGTTTAAGAAGAACCTAGTCAAAGCATTCTTTGAAATGCGTGACGAACTTTCTAAACGCCACCTTCAAAGAGAACTGGAAAAGCCAAAGCGTAAAAGCTTAACTGAAGCTATTCAAACATGGGAGAAAGCGCCCAAGCATGCCTATAGTACACTTACAAACTTACTACTAAAGGGAGTGACAGGGAAAAACAAGTCCCAACTCATGCAAGAGCGAGAAAGTGAAAACGGTATTGACAGTTTAACAAGCGCGGAACTGACAAACTATCAGCGTTTGGAAGATATGGCAATAGCGATGATTAACTTGAATAGGGGATATTCAGAAATTAAGGAATTAATTTTTAAAGTATAGGAGTATAGAAAATGGAAAATGAATTTAAGACAGTTACAAATGCCAAAGGGGTAGAAATTCCTAAGTATTCCAAGGATTTTAAAAAGCTAGTTGAGAAAGACAGACAACTAGCCGAATATCTTTGTATGAACTACGAGAACTTGGACAGTGAAGACCTGGGCGCATTTCTTGAAATGGTGAAGCAGGGATTCAGCTGGATTCTAGATCTTATCGATAGTAAAGATTTGATTTATAAACCACAGTCGGGTAGTAATCATGCAAAAAGAAAATAAAAAAATCACTTGCTCAAATTTTAGACGAGGCGAGCAAGCGACACAATTCAGAGTATAGAAAATTTTTCTATGCTTTGATTATAGCAAAAAATATCTATTCTATCAAATACATAAAGAAAAACCGAAGAGCAGGCAAGCAATTAGAAAAGGTTTTGAAATCAAGTGCTGACACGGCGACTCTAAGCACTTGTTTAGCGAAAATGTGGATGATTACCTACGAAACATCACTACAAGCGTTCGTCAACTTGGGGCAAACGCCCAGCGTTTGGAGTGGTGAAGCATACCATATAGAAAACAGGCAAGAAAAAGGACAAGGAAAGGCTAATGGAGAAAAATATGACTCTAGACCTAGATAACATGACACGATCAGAATTTGATAAGCTAATGACTAAAATCAAGGATAGAAATCCGAAACTCTTTCAGTTCATCATTGACTTTTTAGATGATAAAGTAACTCCAGAAGAGGTGTACGACTTTCTGAAGATGGAGCGAAGCTATCAAGTAAATTATATCCAGAATTACAAAGCGAGGGCATAGCATGAATGAACTAGATTTAAGCAATACACAGGCGTTTATTTTTACCGTGATTTTGATTGGCTTTCTCATTTACCTGAACCATCGAGACCGCAAAAAAAGCGCCCAAATCGAGCGAGAAAGTACACAGACGATAGAAACAACTAGCGAGGATTTAAGCCCTGATTATGGGCGATATATTCAGCTTGCAGGGGTTAAGCCATGGGGGTACTAAGATGTTTGAAAAAATGATTGAAGATTTAAAGTCTAAGATTTTGGAAGCAGTGGAACGATATTTAAAAAGCCATGAGAAAGCACCTCAAAAAAGATTAGATTTGATCAGCAAGGTGGAACTAAAGGAAGAACTGGGCATAGGAGATAAAACCTTGACAAAATGGGAAGGTGCAGGACTTTCACAGTATATACCGCCTATTGAAGATACTAGAAAAGCGTATTATAAAATCTCAGATGTTTTAAAGTTTTTGGGGGTAGATGATGGCAAAGACTAAAATATATTTTTGGTTAAAAGTTGATAAGAAATTTTTTGACAACCTTTTTATTAAGCGACTTAAAAATATGCCTGGTGGCTACACTATGACAGTGATTTATATCCGTCTTATGTTGGAAAGTTTAGAAGATGATTGTATTTTGTACTATGAAGGATATTTTGATAGTTTGGTACAGGAATTAGCTTTAAAACTGGATGTTTCTGAAGATGATATAAATATGACAGTTGCATATTTTACAAAATGTGGACTGATTCAGATAGACGATGATGGCCATGCTACATTATCGCAAGCAAAAGCCATGGTTGAGAGTGAAACAAATTGGGCAAAATACAAGCGAGACCAAAGAAAAAATAGTCAAAATTTACCAAAATTGGAGAATGTCCAAAATAAAAAGACTATTTCCAACTCATGTCCAACAGAGATAGAGAAAGAGAATAGAGTTAATAGTAAGAGTAATAATTTATATTTAGATAATATATTGTCGGGAAATCCCGACTTCACTTTTCCTACTTGGCTTGAAGAAACAGCTATAAAAGATTTAGAGAAAACAAAACATAAAGAACTTTGGATTCCTATTGCTTATCTGAACCAAGTAGCTAATAAGAGGTATAAGTTTGTTGATAAGACAAAAAGGCTTTTACTAGCACGATTCAAAGAAGGCTATACACTTGAAGATTTTAAACAGGTGATAGATATTAAAACAGCAGAATGGAAGGATAGTCCTGAATTTTCTAAGTATCTGAGACCAGAAACACTTTTTGGATCTAAGTTTGACGGTTATTTGAATCAAAAGCCTAAAACCATAAAAGGGAAGTCTGAAGACAACTTCCCAGACCTACCATTTTAGGAGTTGTACAGATGAAGGAACAATTTAAAGAATTTAATAACAGAAAAATATCGGATAAAGTTTGCGATGTTCACCAGGTAAATTACTGGGAAATTTCTGTACCAGTGTTAGGGAGTTCAGAAAGAAAAGTACAAGCATTTTGCCCGGAGTGTGTGAAGGGAGAGATTAAACAAAAAGAGCAAGACTTGTTACAGCAGTTTGAGGACAGCCAGGCTTACTTTAAAACTTATGATGTCTTAATGCGTGATAGTACAATTCCTAAAGAGTTAAAAGGAGCGACATTTGATAATTTCCTTGTTAAGACGACAGAGGAGCGTCAGATGTTAGATTTTGTAAAAGGTCAAGCCCAGAAGTACCTTGCAGGTATGACGGGGAATACTTTAATCAGTGGTAGCACAGGAATAGGGAAAAGTCATTTATCTCTTGCACTTGCTAAAGAAATCAATGAAAGTTTCAGGGAGAAGAACGAGTCTAAGAGTGTTTTGTTTGTCAGCCTAACCGAGATTATCAAGCAGATAAAAGAAGGATGGGCATATGGAAGAAATGCAAACTTAACAGAGTATGAGGCAGTTAAAAAGCTTGTTGATGTTGATTTCCTAATCATCGATGACCTTGGGGCAAAAAATGGAACAATCACTCCTAAGAGTGACTGGGAACAAGATTTCTTGTTTGATATTATCAATAATCGAGAAACTACGATTTTCAACACGAACCTAGATAGCAGTGAATTGCGAACGGTCTACAATGCTAGAAACTCAAGTAGAATTTTGAAAGGTTTAGAGGGGAACACTTTTAAGGCTTTCACAATCAAAGATAAGCGATATACGATTAACACAGTGAGGGGAGAGAAAGGTTAATAGATATGGATGAAATGAAATTTTCAACAGAAAAAGGCTTTATTGTCTACGAAAAATGTGGTATAATAGAGATAGAAAAAGTTCCAAGATTTGGAGAGATAACTTTAGTCTACTCAGATGGGAAATTTACTCATCTAGTCAAAAAAGAAACTAAAAAATAAGTCTATTGAGAACAACTCAGGGGCATACCGTAAGCATATGATGCTAGTGGTATGCCCTTTTTGTTTGCATAGAAAGGGGGTGAGTATTATGGCAAGAGATACTTCTTTAGGATATATAGTAGCCAATAAGTTTTCTATGGATCCAGATAAAAGACAGAAAATATTTTCTCAGTGTAAAAAAGAAGATAATAGCTTAGAACAACGGAAACAAGAAATACTAGAAAAATATGCTAACAAACAAGACAAATCAAAATCTAGAAAAAATGATTCTAAAGGCTCGGAGAATTATAAAGGAAAAGCTAAGAGCAAAGAATTTTAGAAAAAATTACAAACAAAAATCAGATATTAAAAGATGAAGGAGCAAAAAAATGACAAATAACTTAGCTAAACAAAAAGAAAATCTAGAAGCTTATATCCGAAGTACGGGTTATAACACTAGAGGGATGAACGTAGAAAATAATCATGTACTCATTGAAAAACCAATCCTTGATAGTTACGAAAATGAACATCAACGTAAAGAACTGGTTGATCTAGTAAATGTTATTGAGACTCGTACCCGTGGTGGGAAGTATGAAGTAACTGACTTTGAATCTGATTCATTACAAGAAGTTAGCGAAAATTCGGTTGAGAGAACAGAAGCAGATAAAAAGGAAACTATCAGCGTTGATTACTTAGTTAAATTATTCAGTGGAAAACTTGATTTTTCACAGGAACAATTAGATGATGGCCAATATAATTTAACGGATTTTCTTGGTAAGAAGATTATTAAATTAAAACGTAGAACACGAAATAGAGAGATTGGGAAAATTCTCCAAACTGCGAAAGTGCAGACTGCTACAAGTATCGACGACTTGAAATCTATTGTTTCTTCAATCAATCCAGAGCGAAATGTATCTATAGTTGTTAGTCAATCACTATTTAGTGTCTTAGAAAAAATGAAAGACACTTCAGGAAATTATCTTCTTAAAGTTGATAAAGAGACAGGGACAAGTGAAACATTCTTTGTAGATAACTTTTTAATTGTAGATGATACAACATTAGGGAATAAAGGCGACAAAAAAGGTTTTATCGGAGATCTAGAAAACTTTGTTACTTTGTTTGATCGCAAGAAAGATACACTTAGCTGGGCGAATGCGAATGACTATTTCGGGAAAAGGTTGATTTTACATACCCGATTTGATGTAAAAAAAATTGAAGAAGATTGTGGTTATCTTATTCAATGGAACTAGGAGAAAGAAATGGATATTAATCAAGTATTTGAAACACTGGATGATCTAGATAATAAAAAAAGTAAGATTAATTCAGCACGAGAACAGTTAAGCGAAAAAAGAAAAAGCCTTTTAGGCAATCAAACAGTTTCATTTGAGAATATAGATAATTTTTTATCTAACAACTTAGAGTCTTTGGAACATCTTGAAAAGATGGAAAAAGCTATTAATTCTCTTCAGGAAAAATATAATAGTGATTTTTCAGAAGCTAAAGCAGTCATCTTTGAATACATTTTTAAAGAAACTAAGCAACGGATGGAAACTAAGAAGATCTATAAACAATACCGAAAGAAACTTAGACGAATTCTGGACGCATATGATGAAATTCAAGAACTAAAGAAGGATGTAGAAGAAATCCATACAGGTGTAGTCAGGGAAATAAGTCAGAAACATTCTCTATCGCTATATCGAACGGAAGTAAGTCCGCTTACTGTCCTACCATTCTTAAACCCTGATATTAGCGGGTGGATGGATTTTTCTAAGGAATATCGGGACATTAAAGAGTATTTAGAAAAATAGGGAACAAATTAAGTAAGGCTAGTGATATATGGCTGAAACAGAAGAGATATCGCTAGTCCTACTTTTGTGCTTTACTAAGTTTCACATAACAAAGTAAGCATAAACTGAAAAGAAGTAATAGCTTGAAAGCAAGGTATATCAGGGGTTTACAGAATGGAGTGAGTTTCACAGAATGTAAGATATGAGAAACTGAGGGGATAAATTAAAGAAATTTCCCTTGAACTTGTCATACTGAAGAGTTGTCAAACTTAAAACAATGATACCTGGTAAGTGGAGTGTTGGAAGGCTTTTAGCGCTTTTTGTCAGTTTGACAGAATTTACAATTTGACAAATTGAAAGATAAAAAAATTTTTAAATTTAAGTGGAGGTACTTGCCTATGTACGAGTTGAGTAACAGGGACCTGGACGGGATAGATATTGAGTTAGGACGATATAGAACGCTTGCTAATAAAATTTATTTGAGAAGACAGGAACTGATACATAATAAGAAACATAGCACTGAAGATTATACTGGTAGGAAAGGCAAGACAGTATCTAGTCCTACTGAAGCGACAATCATTAGAATTGAAGAAGACCAAACACTAAGATATTTAGAAGGTTTCAAACTAGTTGTAGATACCTTGATGGAAAACTTAATTGAAAGTGATCTAGTAATTTTTAAAATGAGATATTTAGAAGCTGGTGCGACTTGGGAAGACGTGGCAGAGAAACTAAATAAAACTACTCGTTATATAAATAGCCGTAGAAAGGTAATCGCTAAAAGATTTATAGAATTGAAAGGATATTGACACTCCCCCCCACTTTGTAAAGCATTTTCGTTGATTTTAGGTACCGGGAGCGGTAACTTTTTCCAAGTCGGAAGCTGTCAACCAAAAAGGGGGTAAAAAGTTGATATTTTAAAAAAATAGAAGGAGTTTTTAGAAAATGGATTTAGCAGCACAATTAGCAAATATTTTAGCAGAATATTGCGAAGAGGTTAATGAAGAAGTTGATAAAATTGCGGAGCAAGTCGCTAAAGAAACAGTTAAAGAATTAAAGGAAACTAGCCCTAAAAGAACAGGTAAATATTCAAAAGGATGGCGTAAGAAAAGAGTGAGAAATGGAGTTTGGGTCGTATATAGTTTTAAATACGGATCTCTTACTCATTTACTTGAATTTGGACATATTAAACGAAATGGGGGGAGGACTAAGGCGTACCCTCATTTAAGACCTGCAGAACTGAATGCGATTCAAAAATTTACAGAAAGGATTAAGAACATTTCAAAGTAAACTATAATTGAATAGTATTAAGTATACTAATTAAGTGAGCGAACCAACACATCGTTATTTAAGTCCTTAGATTTATTTCTGAGGGCTTTTTATCCTTGCTTCTCATATTGCTATTTGATAAAATAAAAGTGCGAGAGGCTTTCGCCCTATCCTCTATGCTTTTATCTTTTTCTTTTGCGGGATTCGGGTTATATATAAGTTTGAGAGGATATGCTATAATATTAGCAGGTAATAAAAAAAGCACGTTTGACCGTGCTAGTTTCTTGCCTGCTGAACTCGTCAATATTACGCCCTTTTAGGGCTCTTTTTTGTGGACTTTTTTAGGAACTTTCAAGAAAAACTAAGGCGATTTAATGCCTAAATATTTTTAAAGAAAGTCAGTATTTTCAAGGGCTGAGCTCTAAAAATTTGACTTATAGAGTGTTAAATGATAGTATAGTCAAAGATAGTCAAGGTTCAAAGAGAGAGGTGGATTTGTAATGAGATTTAAAAATACATCGGATCATATTGAGGCCTACATCAAGGCGATTTTAGATCAATCTGGAATTGTAGAATTGCAACGAAGTCAGTTGGCAGATACCTTTCAGGTTGTTCCTAGTCAGATTAACTATGTGATCAAGACACGCTTTACTGAAAGTAGAGGCTACTTGGTTGAAAGTAAGCGTGGTGGCGGAGGCTATATTCGTATAGGACGGATTGAGTTTTCTAGTCATCATGAAATGCTTAGGGAGCTGCTTTACTCGATTGGTGAGCGGGTCAGTCAAGAAATTTATGAGGATATTCTACAGCTTTTGGTTGAGCAGGAATTGATGACCAAGCAGGAGATGAATTTGCTGGTAGCAGTAGCTTTGGATCGCGTTCTAGGAGAAGAAGCTCCAGTTGTTCGTGCTAATATGCTAAGACAGGTCATACAAGAGGTAGATAGAAAAGGGAAGTAAGATGAACTATTCAAAAGCATTGAATGAATGTATCGAAAGTGCCTACATGGTTGCTGGCCATTTTGGAGCTCGTTATCTAGAGTCTTGGCACTTGTTGATTGCCATGTCCAATCACAGTTATAGCGTGGCAGGGGCGACTTTAAATGATTATCCATATGAGATGGACCGTTTAGAAGAAGTCGCTTTGGAACTGACTGAAACGGACTACAGCCAGGATGAAACCTTTACGGAATTGCCGTTTTCTCATCGTCTACAGGTTCTCTTTGCTGAAGCAGAGTATGTAGCGTCAGTGGTCCATGCTAAGGTGCTAGGGACGGAGCACGTCCTTTATGCGATTTTGCATGATGGCAATGCCTTGGCGACTCGTATCTTGGAGAGGGCTGGTTTTTCTTATGAAGACAAGAAAGATCAGGTTAAGATTGCTGCCCTTCGTCGAAATTTAGAAGAACGTGCAGGCTGGACTCGAGAAGACCTCAAGGCTTTACGCCAACGCCATCGTACAGTAGCTGACAAGCAAAATTCTATGGCCAATATGATGGGCATGCCGCAGACTCCGAGTGGTGGACTCGAGGACTATACGCATGATTTGACAGAGCAAGCGCGTTCTGGCAAGTTAGAACCAGTCATCGGTCGGGACAAGGAAATCTCGCGTATGATTCAAATTTTGAGTCGGAAGACAAAGAATAATCCTGTCTTGGTTGGGGATGCTGGTGTCGGGAAAACAGCCTTGGCGCTTGGGCTCGCTCAGCGTATTGCTAGTGGTGATGTACCTGCGGAAATGGCTAAGATGCGCGTGTTAGAGCTTGATTTGATGAACGTTGTTGCAGGGACACGCTTCCGTGGTGACTTTGAAGAACGCATGAACAATATCATAAAGGATATTGAAGAAGATGGTCAAGTTATCCTCTTTATCGATGAACTTCACACTATCATGGGTTCTGGTAGTGGGATTGATTCGACTCTGGATGCGGCCAATATCTTGAAGCCAGCCTTGGCGCGTGGAACTTTGAGAACGGTTGGTGCGACTACTCAGGAAGAATATCAAAAACACATTGAAAAAGACGCAGCCCTTTCTCGTCGTTTCGCTAAAGTGACGATTGAAGAGCCAAGTGTGGCAGACAGTATGACCATTTTGCAAGGCTTGAAGGCGACTTATGAGAAACATCACCGTGTGCAAATCACAGATGAAGCGGTTGAAACAGCCGTCAAGATGGCTCATCGTTACTTGACTAGCCGTCACTTGCCAGACTCTGCTATCGACCTCTTAGATGAAGCAGCGGCAACAGTGCAAAATAAGGCTAAGCATGTAAAAGCAGACGATTCAGGTTTGAGTCCAGCTGACAAGGCCTTGATGGATGGTAAGTGGAAACAGGCAGCTCAGTTAATCGCAAAAGAAGAGGAAGTGCCTGTCTATAAAGACTTGGTGACAGAGTCTGATATTTTGACCACCTTGAGTCGCTTGTCAGGTATTCCAGTCCAAAAACTGACTCAGACTGATGCTAAGAAATACCTAAACTTGGAAGCTGAATTGCACAAACGTGTCATCGGGCAAGATCAAGCAGTTTCAAGCATTAGCCGTGCGATTCGCCGCAACCAGTCAGGGATTCGCAGTCATAAGCGTCCGATTGGTTCCTTTATGTTCTTAGGGCCTACAGGTGTCGGTAAGACCGAATTGGCTAAGGCTCTAGCAGAAGTTCTTTTTGATGATGAATCAGCTCTGATCCGCTTTGATATGAGTGAATATATGGAGAAATTTGCAGCCAGCCGTCTCAATGGAGCTCCTCCGGGCTATGTGGGTTATGAAGAAGGTGGGGAGTTGACCGAGAAGGTTCGCAACAAACCCTATTCCGTTCTCCTCTTTGACGAAGTAGAAAAGGCCCACCCAGACATCTTTAATGTCCTCTTGCAGGTCTTGGATGACGGTGTCTTGACAGATAGTAAGGGACGCAAGGTCGATTTTTCAAATACCATTATCATCATGACATCGAACCTTGGTGCGACAGCCCTTCGTGATGATAAGACGGTTGGTTTTGGGGCTAAGGATATTCGTTTTGACCAGGAAAACATGGAAAAACGCATGTTTGAAGAGTTGAAAAAGGCTTATAGACCTGAATTCATCAACCGTATTGATGAAAAGGTGGTCTTCCATAGCCTATCTAGCGACCATATGCAGGAAGTGGTGAAGATTATGGTTAAACCTTTAGTGGCAAGTTTGGCTGAAAAAGGCATTGATTTGAAATTACAAGCTTCAGCCCTGAAATTGTTGGCAAATCAAGGATATGACCCAGAGATGGGAGCTCGTCCACTTCGCAGAACCCTGCAAACAGAAGTGGAGGACAAGTTGGCAGAACTTCTTCTTAAGGGAGATTTGGTGGCAGGCAGCACACTTAAGATTGGTGTTAAAGCAGGCCAGTTAAAATTTGATATTGCATAAAAATGGAGAATCAGGAGCAATCTTGATTCTCTTTTTTGCTACTTTTTTATAAAAAATAATAAAAAACTATTGACAAAACAAAAATATAGTTTATAATAAAAAACATAGATAATAAAAATATCAAAAATTATAAAAAGGCAATGCATTTATGAAAAAGAAAACAGCAGTGGTATTTGGAACCTTTGCTCCGCTTCATCAAGGTCATATCGATCTGATCCAGCGTGCGAAGCGACAGTGTGACCGGGTTTGGGTTGTCGTTTCAGGCTATGAGGGAGATAGAGGGGAGCAGGTAGGCTTAACGCTTCAAAAAAGATTTCGCTATATCCGAGAGGCCTTTGGTGATGACGAGTTGACCTCTGTCTGCAAGTTAGATGAAACCAATCTTCCTCGTTACCCTATGGGTTGGCAGGAGTGGTTGGACCAAATGTTAGAGGAGATTTCCTATGATGAAACCCAGCAAGAACTAATTTTCTTTGTGGGAGAAGCAGACTACCAGCAAGAATTGTCTAATCGTAGCTTTGAGACTGTCTTGCAAGAAAGAAAGTTTGGTATCTCAGCGACTATGATTCGAGAAAATCCAAGCAAATATTGGAAATATATTGCTCAACCCTTCCGACGTCAGTTTACAAAGAAAGTGTTGATTATGGGAAGTGCCAGCAATGGGAAGACCACTTTAGCCAAGGATTTGGCAAGGTATTACGATGCACCAGTTAGCCTGGAATACGCGCGTGAGTACCAGATCAAAAACAATGTCCGCGACGATGAATTGACTCCAAAGGATTACTATTATCTCCTGTTGGGGCAGTATGACCAGACATCTAAGTTAATCGATAGCAATGCCAATAGGGGACTGGTAATAGCAGACACCAACTCCTTAGTAACCAAGGGCTACTATGATTATTACATGGAGACTGAGGACCAAAGGGACTTATCAGGAGAGACATTTGACAATCTCTTTGTTTCAATCTTGGCTAAGGAAAAATGGGACTTGATTCTCTTTGTGCAACCTGTCGGTTCCTATGTCAATGACGGATTTAGAGATATGACTATGGCAGAAGACCATATTCGTCATAGTTTTTCCCAGCATTTGGACCAGATGAGGGAGCGCTACTTAGCAAACATTCCACTAGTTTATCTAGCAGAAGATTATCTAGGAAATTATGAAGCAGCAAAAGTGGCTATTGATGCCATTTACCAAGCAGATTAGGAGAAAAATATGAAAAAACTAACTGAAAAAATCACACAATTTATCGAAAACTTTAAAAATGTCCATGCGGAAGCCCGCAAGATCGGTTTTGCAGGAATCATGAACCTGCTCTGGAAAGATCTCTTTGTCGGCCGTAGCCTCTTCCAGTGGTTGTATCTTATTGTCTTGTCAAGTGTTCCCTTGATCTTGGAATTCACGCAAAATACAGAAAGTCATGACTGGATGAGCTTGTTGGCATCTTGGACTGGGATTGTCTGTGTTATCTTGGTAGCAGAAGGGCGTGCAAGCAATTATCTCTTTGGGGCCATCAACTCAGCTATCTATTTGGTTTTGGCCATGAACGCGACTTTTTATGGAGAAGTCTTGACAACCGTTTACTTCTTTGTCATGCAGCCGATTGGCCTCTATGCTTGGCTGTCCAACCGTATCAATGATCAAGGAAAAGTAGAAGAATCTCACTTTGAAGCTAAGAAATTATCTGTGCTTGACTGGCTCAAGTACTTGGCTTTGACTGCTATCATTTGGATTGGTATGGGCTTGGCTTACCAAAGTATTCATAGCGCTCGCCCTTTCCGTGATAGTGTAACCGATGCGACCAATGGTGTAGGTCAGCTCTTGATGACACGTCTCTACCGTGAGCAATGGATTTTCTGGATTGCAACCAATCTTTTTAGTATCTACCTCTGGTGGGGTGAAAATATCCACATCCAAGGGATGTACTGGGTTTACACACTCAATAGTCTAGTAGGTTGGTACCAATGGACCAAGGCAGTTCGTAAGGAGGCATAAAATGGCGGATACGATGATTCCAGCAGGGATGACGGAAAAAGAATTTTTTGAAGTTCATGTAAGTCAGGAAGAGTTTTTAGACTGGTACTACAAGCAGGAACTCCCTCAATACGAAAAACCAAGTGTGACGGTGGATATGGTAGCCTACTGCTTTGTCGAAGGAAAGATCAAGCTCTTATTAATTCGTCGCAAGGCTCACCCTTATCAAAATTGTTTGGCCTTAGTTGGAGGATTTATGGACAAGGGCGAAGATGCTGCGCATGCCTGTCAGCGTGAGGTGAGAGAAGAAGTTAATCTCGATCTTCCTTTGGAAAAAATTGAGCAATTGATGACCGTATCGACCCCCGGCCGTGACCCACGGGGCTGGACAGTGACCATTGCCCACTTGGTTTATCTGCCTAGTCGTGCATTAGAACTTGTTCAAGCAGGAGACGATGCCAAGGATGTCGTTTTCGTAGATGTCGATTTTCAGACAGGCAAGTGCTTCTTAAAGGGAGTAGAGTTGGAGGAGCAAGCCTTCGCTTTTGACCATTATGCCATTATCCAAGAATCCATCAAACGAATCCAAGGCCGTCTCGACTGGAATCCGACCTTCCTTTATCTGCTGGAGGAGGAGTTCACTGTCTACGAAGGAACTGAACTGGTCAATCTTATCAACCCCGGTCGTCCAATCGTCAGCAATAATTTTCTCGTAAAATACGGAGAATATGTAGAAGAAGTCGGACTCAAACGAGTGCCTAAAAAGAAACCAAGAAAAACCTATCGATTGAAATAAAAAACGAGGTCGGGACAAAGTTCCCGATCTCTTTATTTGCCTTTATTAGTTTGATTTGCTGTTGCGACTGTTTTAGGGATGGCTATCTTTCTTAGAATTACTCAACATGTGAGTAAAGAAGTCTTTGTATCGATACTTGAGATATTTCTCATGCAAAACTAATAAAGCGATATAGAAAATCAAAAAGATTGTAGTCAGATAAAACACATCAAATGCAGTTCGCGCATAGTAAGTTGCTGATTGATAAGAGACAATAGCTGTCACAATCAACCAAGGAAGATACTTGTAATATTTGCTTAACATAAGCCTACACCTCCTATATTCTATTTCAATGTTATTATATTCCTTTGCACTTAAAGTTGCAAGCGATTACAAAAAAACGAATTCAAATTTTTAATAGGAAAATCTCCTGTTTTTCTGTTTTATTACGAATAGAAGAGTAGGAGGAGTACATGTATCTAAAGTATTTAAGATTTTTAAAATAGTTTAGATAAATTGTTGACATATTCAAATGCGAATGTTACAATTATATTACAAAAAGATTTCTTCATATTTCTAAAATATTACAAAGGAGTAGAAAAATGAAAAAGAAAACCTATATCAAATTGATGGCAGCAACTGTATTGGCTTCTACCTTGCTATTAGGAGCTTGTGGAAATAAAAAGGAAACAACTCAAGCAAGTAGTTCTGCTAAGACAAGTCAGTCATCAAGTTCTAAAGCAACTTCTTCTAGCAAAGAAAGCAAGACTCAGAAATCCTCAAGTTCAGCTTCATCTGAAAAAGCCAAGGCGTCTACTGACCAGTCTTCAGCAAGTGCAACACCATCACAAGCGGCACCAGAGCAAAGACAAGGCCAAGAAGTGTCTAATCAACAGGCAGCTAGTCAACAAACTGCTACTCAAGCTCCTTCAACTCAGCAAGGTTCTCAAGCCCAGTCTAACCAGTCAGGCTATGATCCAACAACTGACCGCAAACTTCAAGACAAGCAAGCAGAACACAACAAACGCTACAAGGGTGTTTTAACCATGGTAGATGGTGATTTCTCAGCTGCAGCGGGCAATTGGAAGGGAGCAAATGGCGAAACTATCACAGTTTCATCAGGAGGCAAATTCACAGTAGAATCTGCTGATGGAAAGAAAGAAAACTACTCTATCAGAGACTATTCTTATACTCTTGATGATGGTAAGTATAATGCCAAAATTGGTGGGGGAAAAATCATCCAAATTACAACAGGAGCGGATGGTAAGGTTTCCAGTGTTGCTTTGAGTCAATAATAACTCTCAGTATTTGAATTTTTACAATCAAAGAAAATCCGTCAGCTCAATAAGAGTTGACGGATTATTTTATACTTGTACTTGGGTTAAAAATTCTTCTGTAGTAAGAATTTGAGCAAACTCATCTTGTAGAGAAAGGAGATTAATCTCATGGATAGTCTCAGGAGAGATGGCCTGACCGTTTTTGTTAGATAGGGTAAAACTGGCAGTGGCATCTGCTAGTAAAGTGACTTCAAAACCAAGATTTGCTGCCATTCGTGTCGTAGTAGATACACAATGAGGCAGGGTCAAACCAACAACGACTAAATGACAAATCTGATTTTTTCGTAAATATGTTTCAAGATTTGTTCCAATAAAGGCGCTATTAACCGTTTTTTGAAAGACAGGTTCTGCAGTAACTGGTTCAAATCCACTTTTAAACACCTGATTTTGTTTGTTATGAAATTGCGACTGGGGATTGTCAGATATGTGTTGAACGTGTAAGACTGGAAGATCGTGTTTACGAAAGTGTGCCAGTACCCTCAATGCTTGATGTTCAGCTTGAGGGTTATTTCGTTCTCCCCAAATAGGTCTATCAAATGCTTTTTGCATATCGATAACCAGTAGAGCAGTATGAACCATTTTAAGCTTTCTCCAATTGCAAGAGGGCTTCAATCTCTGCCAGAGTGCTAGCTTGTGAAATGGCTCCACGGAGTTTGGCAGCGCCAGATGTTCCACGGAGGTAGTGAGGAGCGAGGCCACGGAATTCACGAACTGCGATCTTTTCTCCTTTGAGGTTAATCAAGCGTTTCAAATGTTCGTAGGCAATTTTCATCTTGTCTTCAAAGGTCAAATCAGGGAGGATTTCTCCTGTTTCAAAGTAGTGGTTAATTTGATTGAAGAGGTAAGGATTTCCCATGGCAGCGCGGCCAATCATAACTGCGTCAGCCCCGACTTCTTCGATGCGTTGCTTGGCTTCTTGGACAGTACGGATATCACCGTTGGCGATAAATGGAATCTTGGTCAAAGCTTGAGCGACCTTGTGAAGGGTCTCAAGGTCTGCGTGACCTGTATACATTTGTTCACGGGTACGGCCATGCATGGCGAGGGCAGAAACACCTGCAGCTTCAGCAGCGAGGGCATTTTCTACTGCCAGAGATGGATCGGCCCAGCCGGTACGCATTTTGACAGTAAGTGGGATATCAAGGACAGATTGGACCTTGTTGATGATAGAGTAAATCTTATCTGGATCCTTGAGCCACATAGCGCCAGCTTCGTTCTTCACGATTTTGTTAACTGGGCAGCCCATGTTGATATCCACGATATCGGTTTTGGTGTTTTCTTGGATGAATTCTGCTGCGCGTGCTAGGCTGTCTTCATCACTACCAAAAAGTTGGATAGAAACAGGGTTTTCGCCTTCATCAATATGAAGCATGTGCAGGGTTTTTTCATTGTTGTATTGGATTCCCTTGTCAGAGACCATTTCCATTACAACGAGTCCAGCTCCGAGCTCTTTTGCAATAGTACGAAAGGCTGAGTTTGTCACGCCAGCCATAGGCGCTAAAACGGTACGATTGGGAATCTCAACATTGCCAATCATAAAGGGTGTATTAAGATTTGTCACGAATGAGTTCCTCCAGGTCGTGTTCATCAAAGTTGTAAGTTGTTTGGCAGAATTGACAAGTGATTTCTGCTCCGTGGTCTTCCTCTTTCATTTCCTGCAAGTCTGAGCTTGGAAGGCTAGAAAGAGCGTTCATAAAGCGTTCATGGCTACAGTCACATTGGAAACGGATTTCTTCTTCAGAAAGACGCTTGTAGGCCTCGTCCCCGTAGATAGCCTTGAGAAGGGCTTCAATATGGTCTTCACTTTCCAGAAGGGTTGAGATAGCTGGCATTTCTTGGATGCGTTTTTCAAAGCGAGCAATCTCTTCTTCCTTGGCTCCTGGCAAGACTTGGACTAGGAAACCACCTGCAACCTTGACCTTGTCTTCTTCGTCCAAAAGGACATTGAGGCCGACTGCTGAAGGGGTTTGTTGGCTTTCGGTCAGGTAAAAGGCCAGGTCTTCACCGATTTCCCCAGAGATGAGGGGAGTCATAGAGTTGTAAGGATTTCCAGTACCGTAGTCTGTGATAACGAGGAATTGACCATTTCCAACAAAAGGTCCAACTAGGACTTCACCAGTTGCAGTCTTTTTGATGTCAACACCAGGATTTTGAACGTAGCCTTTGACGTTCCCCTTGGTATCAGCAACGGTGATAATGGCTCCTAGAGAGCTAGATCCCAGTACCTTCACTGTTAGTTTGGTATTTCCTTTTTCATTGGCTGCGAGAATCTGGCTAGCGATAAGAGTTCGACCAAGCGCTACAGTTGAGCTAGCTTGGGTTTGGTGTTTTTCTTGAGCAGTGCGGACGGTTTCTGTGCTATCAAGGACAAAAGCACGAAAGGCTCCGCTTTCTGATATTGTTTTAATAATTTTATCCATAGCTACTATTTTAGCATAAAAATGCCCAAAGGGGGAGCCGTGTGTTTGCTGATTTTCAGGATAATGGACCAGGAAATCAGCATGAAAATAAAAAGAGAAACAGATTATTTCAGCATTTCTAAGATTTATGCTATGCTTAAGGTAGAAAATGAAAGGGGTAACAAATGTATTTAGGAGATTTGATGGAAAAGGCTGAATCTGGCCAATTTTCAATCCTTTCCTTTCTATTACAAGAGTCTCAGACGACCGTCAAGGCTGTAATGGAGGAAACAGGATTTTCAAAAGCAACCCTAACCAAATATGTCACCCTGCTCAATGACAAGGCTTTGGATAGTGGCATAGAGCTGACTATTCATTTAGAAGATGAAAATCTGCGTCTATCGATCGGTGCAACTACCAAGGGAAGAGATATTCGGAGCTTGTTTTTGGAGAATGCTGTTAAATATCAGATTTTGGTCTATCTTCTCTACCACCAACAGTTTTTAGCCCATCAGCTGGCTCAAGAATTGATGATTAGCGAGGCTACGCTTGGTCGTCACTTAGCTAGCTTAAATCAGATTTTGTCAGAATTTGATTTATCTATTCAAAATGGACGTTGGCGAGGTCCAGAGCATCAGATTCGCTATTTCTATTTCTGTCTTTTCCGCAAGGTTTGGTCGAGTCAGGAATGGGAAGGCCATATGCAGAAACCAGAGAGAAAACAGGAGATTGCTACACTAGAAGAAATCTGCGGTGCAAGTTTGTCTTCGGGGCAGAAATTGGATTTGGTTCTCTGGTCTCACATCAGTCAACAGCGTCTTCGGGTCAATGCCTGTCAGTTTCAAGTCATAGAAGAAAAAATGCGAGGGTATTTTGACAATATTTTCTACCTTCGTTTGCATCGAAAGGCTCCTTCCTTTTTTGCCGGGCAACACCTTCCTCTAGGAACTGAGGATGGGGAGATGATGGTATTCTTCTCTTTCCTCCTATCTCATCGCATCCTTCCTCTTCATACAATGGAGTATATTCTTGGTTTTGGAGGGCAGTTGGCAGATTTGCTGACGCAATTGATTCAAGAAATGAAGAAGGAGGAGTTGCTGGGCGGTTATACAGAGGACCATGTCACCTATGAACTCAGTCAGCTTTGTGCTCAAGTCTATCTCTATAAGGGCTATATTTTACAGGACCGCTACAAGTACCAGTTGGAGAATCGTCATCCTTATTTGTTGATGGAACATGATTTTAGGGGAACGGCAGAGGAGATTTTTCATGCTCTACCTGCTTTTCAACAGGGGACGGATTTGGATAAGAAGATTCTCTGGGAATGGCTCCAGTTGATAGAATATATGGCTGAAAATGGTGGCCAGCATATGCGGATTGGTCTGGATTTGACATCTGGTTTTCTTGTCTTTTCAAGGATGGCAGCCATTTTGAAACGGTATTTGGAATACAATCGTTTTATCACCATTGAAGCCTATGACCGAACTCGGCATTATGATTTGCTGGTTACCAATAACCCGATTCATAAGAAGGAACAAGCACCAGTCTATTATTTAAAAAATGACTTGGATATGGAAGATTTGGCAGCGATTCGTCAGTTATTATTCACTTAAAAGGCTTGGTTGTTCCAGGTCTTTTTTGTGAAATTCACACAATCTCCTCACATTTTTTAAAAAATTAAAAAAAGTTGATGAACAAGAAAGCGCTTTATTTTGTATACTAGTTAGTGTAAAGAGGAAACATCCTCAAGATCTTTATCAGGAGGACAGCACATGTCACAAGAAAAATACATCATGGCCATTGATCAGGGAACTACAAGTTCTCGTGCCATTATTTTCAACAAAAAAGGAGAAAAGGTCAGCTCGAGTCAAAAAGAGTTTACCCAGATTTTCCCTCAGGCAGGTTGGGTAGAGCACAATGCCAATGAAATTTGGAACTCAGTCCAGTCAGTTATTGCGGGTGCTTTCATCGAAAGTGGTGTGAAACCAAGTCAAATCGAAGCAATCGGAATTACCAACCAGCGTGAAACAACGGTTGTCTGGGATAAGAAAACAGGGCTTCCGATCTATAACGCAATCGTTTGGCAGTCACGCCAGACAGCACCTTTGGCTGAGCAACTAAAAAGCCAAGGTTATGTGGAAAAATTCCATGAAAAGACTGGTTTGATCATCGATGCTTACTTCTCAGCGACTAAGGTTCGTTGGATTTTGGATCATGTAGAAGGCGCTCAAGAGCGAGCAGAAAAAGGAGAATTGCTCTTTGGTACTATCGATACTTGGTTAGTTTGGAAGTTGACTGACGGTGCGGCTCACGTGACGGACTACTCAAATGCAGCTCGTACCATGCTTTATAACATTAAAGAACTTAAATGGGATGATGAGATTTTGGAAATCCTCAACATTCCAAAGGCTATGCTTCCGGAAGTTCGTTCTAACTCTGAAATCTACGGTAAGACAGCGCCATTCCATTTCTACGGTGGAGAAGTGCCAATCTCAGGTATGGCTGGGGACCAACAAGCAGCCCTCTTTGGACAGTTGGCCTTTGAACCAGGTATGGTCAAGAATACTTATGGAACAGGTTCTTTCATCATCATGAATACCGGTGAAGAAATGCAGTTGTCTGAAAACAATCTTTTGACAACCATTGGTTACGGAATTAACGGCAAGGTTTACTATGCCTTGGAAGGTTCTATCTTCATCGCAGGAAGTGCTATTCAGTGGCTTCGTGACGGTCTTCGCATGGTGGAAAATTCACCAGAATCTGAAAAATACGCTCGTGATTCTCACAACAACGATGAAGTTTATGTCGTTCCAGCCTTTACAGGTCTAGGTGCTCCATACTGGAACCAAAATGCTCGCGGTTCTGTCTTTGGCTTAACTCGTGGAACAACTAAAGAAGACTTTATCAAGGCAACTCTTCAATCTATCGCTTATCAAGTCCGTGATATCATCGATACGATGCAAGTGGATGCGCAGACAGCTATCCAAGTCTTGAAAGTAGACGGTGGTGCAGCTATGAACAATTTCCTCATGCAATTCCAAGCTGATATTTTGGGAATCGATATCGCACGCGCCAAAAACTTGGAAACAACAGCTCTAGGGGCAGCCTTCCTAGCAGGTTTGTCAGTGGGCTATTGGAAAGACTTGGATGAGTTGAAACTCTTGAACGAGACAGGAGAACTCTTTGAACCATCGATGAACGAATCTCGCAAGGAACAACTCTACAAGGGCTGGAAGAAGGCTGTAAAAGCAACTCAAGTCTTTGCGGAAGTAGACGACTAATACTGGAAGAATAAAGCGACTTAGTTAGAAAGTGTGTAAATATGGAATTTTCAAAGAAAACACGTGAATTATCAATTCAAAAAATGCAGGAACGTACCTTGGACCTCTTGATTATCGGTGGAGGAATTACAGGGGCTGGTGTAGCCTTGCAGGCAGCGGCTAGCGGTCTTGAGACTGGTTTGATTGAAATGCAGGACTTCGCAGAAGGAACATCTAGCCGTTCAACAAAATTGGTTCACGGTGGTCTTCGTTACCTCAAACAATTCGACGTAGAAGTGGTATCAGACACTGTTTCTGAACGTGCTGTAGTTCAACAAATCGCTCCCCACATTCCGAAACCAGACCCAATGCTCTTACCAGTTTACGACGAAGATGGAGCGACCTTTAGCCTCTTCCGTCTTAAAGTAGCCATGGACTTGTACGACCTTTTGGCAGGAGTTAACAACACGCCAGCTGCTAACAAGGTTTTGAGTAAGGAAGAAGTCTTGGAACGCCAGCCAAACTTGAAGAAAGAAGGCTTGGTAGGAGGTGGGGTTTACCTTGACTTCCGTAACAATGATGCCCGTCTCGTGATTGAAAACATCAAACGTGCCAACCAAGACGGTGCCCTCATTGCTAACCACGTGAAGGCAGAAGGCTTCCTCTTTGACGAAAGTGGCAAGATTACAGGTGTCGTAGCTCGTGATCTCTTGACAGACCAAGTCTTTGAAATCAAGGCCCGTCTGGTCATTAACACAACAGGTCCTTGGAGCGATAAGGTACGCAATTTGTCTAATAAGGGAACCCAATTCTCACAAATGCGTCCAACTAAGGGAGTTCACCTAGTAGTGGATTCAAGCAAGATCAAGGTTTCACAGCCAGTTTACTTTGACACAGGTTTGGGTGATGGCCGTATGGTCTTTGTTCTCCCACGTGAAAACAAGACATACTTTGGTACAACTGATACAGACTACACAGGTGACTTGGAACATCCAAAAGTAACTCAGGAAGATGTGGATTATCTACTTGGCATTGTCAACAACCGCTTCCCAGAAGCCAACATCACCATTGATGATATCGAAAGCAGCTGGGCAGGTCTTCGTCCATTGATCGCAGGCAATAGCGCTTCTGACTACAACGGAGGAAATAATGGAACCATCAGTGATGAAAGCTTTAACAACTTGATTGCGACTGTTGAATCCTATCTTTCTAAAGAAAAAACGCGTGAAGATGTTGAGTCTGCTGTCAGCAAGCTTGAAAGCAGTACCTCTGAGAAACATTTGGACCCATCTGCAGTTTCTCGTGGTTCGAGCTTGGATCGTGATGACAATGGCCTGTTGACTCTTGCTGGTGGTAAAATCACAGACTACCGTAAGATGGCTGAAGGAGCTATGGAGCGCGTGGTTGAAATCCTCAAAGGAGAATTTGACCGTAGCTTTAAACTCATCAATTCTAAGACATACCCTGTTTCAGGTGGGGAATTGAACCCAGCAAATGTTGATTCAGAAATCGAAGCCTTTGCGCAACTTGGAGTGTCACGTGGATTGGATAGCAAGGAAGCTCACTATCTCGCAAATCTCTATGGTTCAAATGTACCGAAAGTCTTTGCCCTTGCTCATAGTTTAGAACAAGCACCAGGACTCAGCTTGGCAGATACTTTATCACTTCACTATGCAATGCGCAATGAGTTGGCTCTTAGCCCAGTTGACTTCCTCCTTCGTCGTACCAACCACATGCTCTTTATGCGTGATAGTTTGGATAGCATCGTTGAGCCAGTTTTAGATGAAATGGGACGATTCTATGACTGGACAGAAGACGAGAAAGCAACTTACCGTGCGGATGTTGAAGCAGCTCTCGCTAACAACGATTTAGCAGAATTAAAAAATTAAGAGAAAGGAAAAGAGGTGGAGGACAGCATTCCATGTCGCCCGCCCCTTCTTTTTAATAGAGACAGAAAGATGATGAATGAATTATTTGGAGAATTTTTGGGGACTTTAATCCTGATTCTTCTAGGAAATGGTGTTGTTGCAGGTGTGGTTCTTCCTAAAACCAAGAGCAACAATGCAGGTTGGATTGTGATTACTATGGGTTGGGGAATTGCTGTAGCCGTTGCGGCTTTTGTATCTGGCACGCTCAGCCCAGCCCACCTAAATCCAGCTGTAACGTTTGCGATGGCCTTAAAAGGAACGCTCTCTTGGGCTTCCGTTTTCCCATACATCCTAGCTCAGTTCGCAGGGGCTATGCTGGGTCAGATTTTGGTTTGGTTGCAATTCAAACCGCATTATGAGGCAGAAGAAAATGCAGGCAATATCCTGGCAACCTTCAGTACTGGACCAGCTATAAAAGATACTGTATCAAACTTGATTAGTGAAATCCTAGGAACTTTTGTATTGGTATTAACAATCTTTGCTTTGGGACTTTATGACCTTCAAGCAGGAATCGGAACCTTCGCAGTGGGAACTTTGATTGTCGGTATCGTTCTATCACTAGGTGGAACAACAGGTTGTGCCTTGAACCCTGCGCGTGACCTTGGACCTCGTATCATGCATAGCATTTTGCCAATTTCAAACAAGGGAGACGGAGACTGGTCTTATGCCTGGATTCCTGTTGTGGGACCTGTTATCGGAGCAGCCTTGGCCGTTCTCGTATTCTCACTTTTCTAAGATATTAAAACTCAATTATTCATACCTCAATAAACATAACTTACAAAAACGACTAAAATAAGGAGCACTTTCTCACTTCATTTTGGTCGTTTTGATTTTTTAAGTTTATATACTGGTGCTGATTACTATTTCAGCTAAAAAGGCAGAATTCTTCACTGGTCCCTTCATCAATTTTTTGTTCTTGAATTTTATTTATTGTGTGAATAATTTTGTCTCATTATTGGGGTTCAGTACTAAGAGTCAGTTGGATTTTTTATTTTAAGAAATAAAATAACAGAAGTATTTTTAGTTTTTAAATTATGATATAATGAATAAAGTTAACTATCTTTGGTAATATGATAGGAACTAATCTTAAAAAGATAAATCATGAGATGAGAAAAAGAAAAAAGGAGTTTGGCTGGTATGAATTATTTCGAGGGGAATGAGTTTTTCCTTCTTTTGTTTGTAGTTTTACTGATTGGTTTTGTGATAAACTTTTTTGAAAAACGTAAGGACTACTATATTTTGGTGCTCTCCCTCTTATTTGCAGGAGCTATTTATGGCAAGAGTAGAGCAATGATTGTCTATTTAATCTCCTTTGTAATTTATCAATATTTTCTGGTTTTCATAGCACAGAGGATAGAAACAAAGCGGCTGAAACCTCTGGTTTTCCTTTCTATTTTTCCTTTGGTGATCAATAAAATCTTTGCCCTGACTTCTCTGCATTTGTTGGCCTTTATTGGAATTTCTTACATGTCCTTTAAGACCATTCAGATCATGCTGGAGATATCGGATGGCTTGATTAAAGAAAAGATTAGCATAAAAGACTACCTGCAATTTTTACTTTTTTTCCCTACAGTTAGTGCTGGTCCGATTGATCGGAGTAGGAGATTTTTAAAAGAGATAAACGAGGTCATGCCTCGAAAAGAGTATCTAGAGTTAGCAGGGGACGGTGTGTATCGTATCGTTCTAGGCCTTCTCTACAAGGTTGTTTTATCAACCTATGTTTATCAGATGTTACTCGCTCTAAATAATACTGGCACAGTCGTTTACTCAATCAAGTATATGTACCTCTATACCTTGTATCTGTTCTTCGACTTTGCAGGCTATAGTCTAATGGCCGTTGGAAGTAGCAACATTCTAGGTATTCAGACACCGATGAACTTTAACAAACCTTTCTTGAGTGTCGATATCAAGGATTTCTGGACCAGATGGCATATCACCTTGTCGACCTGGTTGAGAGATTTTGTATTTTCAAGAGTATTGATGCAGGTTATCAGGAAAAAATGGTTTAAAAATAGACTACACAATGCAACCTATGCCTATATGGTCAATATGTTGGTCATGGGTTTTTGGCATGGCCTTAGTGTTAGCTACATTGTTTATGGTTTTTATCACGGTGTCTTGATGGCTGGATTTGAAGTGTATCAAAAGAAAAGCAATTTTTATAAGAAAAATAAAAATAAAGATTGGTATAAGCTACTGAGTTGGTTTGTGACCATGAATTTGGTTATGCTTGGTTTCTTTATCTTTTCAGGTGAACCCTATAAAATCTTACTTACGATTTTAAAGAGATAAGAACTTGAAAAGAGATTGGACGGATCGAAGGGATAGGATAAAACTAGATGATTAAACTAAAAGCATTTTTGCTATCGCTTGTGCTCGTAATTGCGACGCTTGCGCTTTTAAATGTGACATACGTCAAGAAGATTGATGATTATTATAAAGTAAAGGATAACAGTATTCGCTATAGCACTTCGTATGAAAAGTATAAAAGTAGAGATATTCTGACAAGCAATATTACTCCCAATACACTGGTTTTATTGGGCTCATCAGAGTTGGTTGCGACGATAAATGAAGACTACCATCCCAATAAAATTTTTAACTACAACGATTTTAATATCATGCAGATTGGAACCAGCTATTCACAAAACATCATTCAGGCTACGACCTTGGGCTCTATTGAAGGATCTATGAGTAAGCGAAAAGTGGCTATAGTAGAATCTGTTCAGTGGTTTGAAAAAGATGGGACTCATCAAGATGCCTTTTTGAACAAGGCTTCTCAAGAACATATTTTCCATATGCTAGATAATGATAAGATTAGTAAGGAAACGAAAGAAAAACTAATCAATCGTATTATCGAGATTACCAAGGGGAACAAGCAACAAAATGACATCTACAAAAAATACAAAAGTTATTTCATAGATGAGAAAGGAACGATTGTTGATAAAAAACTATTAGAGTTTGATAACGCGATTTATTCCTTTAAACTCAAACAGACTTTTTATCAAAAACATGCCAAATCAGATTATCCTTCACTAGGGGATAAAACCCCAGACTATGATTGGGAGAAAATGACGAATCAGTTTGTAGAAGAGGTCAAAAAGAAAACAGACAATAATGATTATGCTGTTGATAATAACTACTACAATACCTATTTAAAAGATCGTTATACATCGCTGAAGAATTCTAATAAAGATTTGAGCTACCTCGAGTCACCAGAGTATTCAGATATGGAACTTTTCTTGACAGTTGCCAAAGAATTGGGCATTGAAGTTGAGGTCATTATTTTCCCAGTAAACGGGAAATGGAATGACTACACAGGTGTCTCAAGAGAGATGCGGGAGAAAACTTATAAAAAAATAGAAGATGTCGCAAAAAGCTATGGTGCAACGGTATTAAACTATGGAAACAGAGAGTATGATGATTACTTTTTATTTGATGTGATGCATGTTGGAGTGAAAGGATGGATGGAAGTTGAAAAAGAACTATACAAATTTGCAAACCAAGATAACTAACACACACCGTTTAATCTTGTGGACGTTATTTTTCTATACTGTTATCTTAAGCATCGTGATTTATTGTTTTGTGACCGATTTTTCGAACATTCAAGAATTTATCTATAGTGAATTCTAGGATTACATACTATAAAAATCTCTAGATAAAGGGAACTGCACCGATAAAGTGAGACATAAGATAAGGCTCTATAATATTTATAGTGGAAAAATCCTCTATAGGTAGTATGGAGCCTACTTTGTTGTAGCTCCCCATATAATCCATACTGAAAAGCATTTAAGCTATCATTAGAAAGAATCATATGGAACAAATTAATGTTACTGGAACGTAGTGAAAATAGACGGGTAAACAATTGAAAAACTAGTCTATAAAGTGGTATAATAGCAGAAAAATAAATTAGTAAGAAATTGATTTTATTTTAGCGGAAAATTACAGAAATGAATGGTTTTTCTTGATGAAACAGAGAAAAGAATTGTACATATTTCTTGGTCGGACAGCCTTGTATTTTCTTATCTTTCTAGGGCTGCTTTACTTCTTTAGCTATCTTGGTCAGGGTCAAGGAAGCTTTATCTATAATGAATTTTAACTTGAAGGAGAATCCTTATTATGTCAAATAAAGCAATCGTAGATATGATTGAAACCATTGAGCATTTTGCTCAGACACAGCCTAGCTATCCTGTTTACAATGTTTTGGGGCAGGAACACACTTATGGAGATTTGAAGGCTGATTCGGATAGTTTAGCTGCAGCCATCGATCAACTGGATTTACCAGAGAAGTCTCCTGTGGTTGTTTTTGGTGGCCAAGAATATGAAATGTTGGCAACTTTTGTAGCGCTGACTAAGTCAGGTCATGCCTACATTCCAATTGATAGTCATTCGGCTTTGGAGCGAGTTTCGGCTATTTTAGAAGTAGCGGAGCCAAGTTTGATTATTGCCATCTCAGACTTTCCATTGGAGCAGGTTTCTACGCCAATGATGACTCTAGCTCAGGTTCAAGAAGCCTTTGCTCAAGGGACTAGCTACGAGATCACGCATCCAGTCAAGGGAGATGATAACTACTACATTATCTTTACTTCTGGTACGACTGGTAAGCCAAAGGGAGTGCAGATTTCACATGATAATCTCCTCAGCTTTACCAACTGGATGATTACGGACAAGGAATTTGCGACGCCAAGTCGTCCGCAAATGTTGGCTCAGCCACCTTATTCTTTTGACTTGTCTGTCATGTATTGGGCTCCGACCTTGGCACTGGGAGGAACTCTTTTTGCTTTACCATCTGTCATCACTCAGGACTTTAAGCAACTCTTTGCGACCATCTTTTCATTGCCGATCGCTATCTGGACTTCAACGCCTTCTTTTGCGGATATGGCCATGTTGTCTGAAGATTTTAATAGCGAAAAAATGCCTGGAATTACGCATTTCTACTTTGATGGCGAAGAATTGACGGTTAAAACGGCTCAAAAGCTACGTGAACGTTTCCCATATGCCCGTATTATCAATGCCTACGGCCCAACAGAAGCGACAGTAGCCCTGTCAGCTGTTGCTGTGACAGACGAGATGCTAGCGACTCTCAAACGCCTACCAATCGGCTATACCAAGGCTGATTCTCCAACCTTTATCATTGACGAGGAAGGCAATAAATTGCCAAATGGAGAACAGGGAGAAATCATTGTTTCTGGACCGGCCGTCTCAAAAGGTTATATGAATAATCCTGAAAAAACAGCAGAAGCCTTCTTTGAGTTTGAAGGTCTGCCAGCCTATCACACAGGTGATGTGGGAACCATGACAGATGAAGGCTTGCTTCTCTACGGCGGACGCATGGACTTCCAGATTAAGTTCAACGGTTACCGCATTGAGTTAGAAGATGTCTCTCAAAACCTCAATAAGTCTCGCTTTATTGAGTCAGCAGTTGCTGTCCCGCGTTATAACAAGGACCACAAGGTGCAAAATCTACTGGCCTATGTCATCCTAAAGGACGGTGTCCGCGAGCAGTTTGAGCGTGATATCGATATTACCAAGGCTATTAAGGAAGACCTAGCAGATATCATGATGTCCTATATGATGCCATCTAAGTTTCTCTATCGAGACAGTTTACCACTAACGCCTAATGGTAAAATTGATATCAAGGGCTTGATTAACGAGGTAAACAGTAGATGATGGAGCTTTATAAACAGCTACCTCATTTGGAACCTTATGGTGATTTTCAGTACTTTTTATACGTGATTGCTGCAACTTTGCCCATCTTTATCGGTCTCTTTTTCAAGAAACGCTTTGCCTGGTATGAAGTATTGGTTAGCCTCTTCTTTATCGTCACCATGTTGGTGGGTGGAAAGACCAATCAATTGGCTGCCTTGAGTATTTACCTGTGCTGGGAAATATTGCTCTTGCTTTTCTACAAGCACTATCGAAAAAGTAAGGATGGCAAGTGGGTCTTCTACTTAGTTAGTTTTCTGTCCTTACTTCCGATTATCTTTGTCAAGGTGCAACCAGCTATCAATGGAACGCAGTCTTTGCTTGGGTTCTTGGGAATTTCTTACCTGACCTTTCGTTCGGTTGGAATTATCATCGAGCTGAGAGATGGAGTGATTAAGGATTTTACCCTCTGGGAATTCCTCCGCTTCCTACTCTTCATGCCGACTTTTTCAAGCGGGCCAATCGATCGCTTTAAGCGGTTTAATGAAAATTATCAGACCATTCCTGAGCGAGATGAGTTGATGGATATGCTGGAAGAGGCTGTCAAGTATATCATGCTTGGCTTTCTATATAAGTTTATCATAGCTCATATTTTAGGAGAGACCTTACTCCCTCCTCTGAAGAATCTAGCCCTACAGTCAGGTGGCTTTTTTAACCACTATGCCTTGGCAGTTATGTATACCTTTGGTCTAGAACTTTTCTTTGACTTTGCAGGCTACTCTATGTTTGCCTTGGCCATTTCAAATTTGATGGGAATTCGTAGCCCTGTCAACTTTAACAAGCCTTTTTTATCTAGGGATTTAAAAGAGTTTTGGAATCGCTGGCACATGAGTCTGTCTTTCTGGTTCCGTGACTTTGTCTTTATGCGAATGGTCATGGTGTTGACCAGAAAGAAGGTCTTTAAGAATCGCAATGTAACCTCAAGTGTGGCCTATATTGTAAATATGCTGATTATGGGATTTTGGCATGGAGTGACCTGGTACTATATCGCTTATGGCCTCTTTCATGGATTAGGCTTGGTTATTAATGATGCTTGGATTCGTAAGAAAAAAACGCTCAATAAGGAACGGAAAAAAGCAGGGAAAGCTGCTCTACCTGAGAATCGCTGGATTCAGTTGCTTGGCATGGTTATCACCTTCCATGTCGTCATGCTGTCATTCTTAATCTTTTCTGGATTTTTGAATGATTTATGGTTTAAAAAATAAAAGGAAATAAAATATGGATATCAAATCAGAAGTTATTGAAATTATTGATGAGTTGTTTATGGAAGATGTTTCTGACATGATGGATGAAGATCTTTTTGATGCAGGTGTCTTGGATAGTATGGGAACGGTTGAGTTGATTGTGGAGATTGAAAACCGTTTTGATATTCGTGTCCCTGTTACAGAGTTTGGTCGCGACGACTGGAATACAGCCAATAAAATCATAGTTGGTATTGTGGAGCTACAAAATGCTTAAACGCTTATGGTTAATCTTTGGGCCTATCTTCATAGCTGGATTTTTGGTTCTTCTACTCATCTTTTTTTATCCAAGTACAACAAGCCATAATCTGACGGAGGAGAAATATTCGGCGGCTTCTGTTAGTGTAGAGAGTTTTAAAGAGAGAAGCCAAAAAGTAAGGGCTCTTACAGATCCAAATATGCGTTTTATTCCTTTTCTAGGGTCCAGTGAATGGATTCGATTTGATAGTGTCCATCCAGCTGTTTTAGCCGAGAAATACCATCGTCCCTATCGTCCTTACTTTTTAGGTCAAGCAGGAGCAGCCTCTCTAAATCAATATTTTGGCCTACAGCAAATTTTGCCAGAAATAGAGGATAAGCAGGCAGTATTTGTAATTTCGCCTCAGTGGTTTACGGAGGCTGATTATGAACCCGCAGCGTTTCAGAGATTTTTTAACAGTGACCAATTGACAGCTTTTCTGGAAAATCAATCTGGTGACACTGCTGCAAAGCATGCGGCTATTCGATTGTTAAAGCAGAATCCTAATGTTGCATTAAAAGGCATTGTTCAAAAACTGTCAAAGGGTGAAGAATTATCAGAGGTTGATCAGGTTGCTATTAATATTTTTGCCCGATTCAATGAGAGACAGGCTTCTCTATTTGGTCAGTTCTCCATTAGAGGAAAACTCAAATATAAGGAACATGTGGAAAATTATTTAAAAGATCTTCCAGATCAATTTTCTTACCAAGAGTTAGAAAAAATTGCTCGAAAGGATGCAGAAGCCAATACGACCAATAATGATATGGGGATGGAAAATCATTTCTATACGAGAGAGGTTAAGAAGGATTTGAAAAAATGGGAAGGGTATCAAAAGAATTACAGTTTCCTAAAATCATCTGAATATAATGATTTACAGTTGGTTCTCAATCAATTTGCAAAATCGAAAGTTAATGTCCTCTTTGTCATCCAGCCTGTCAATAAGAAATGGATGGACTACACAGGGCTCAGAGAAGATATGTACCAGCATGCAGTGGAGAAAATTCGTTATCAATTAGAAAGTCAAGGTTTCACTAATATTGCTGACTTTTCAAAAAATGGAGGGGATCCTTATTTTGTTAAGGATACCATTCACCTAGGTTGGTTGGGTTGGCTTGCTTTTGATAAGGCAGTTGATCCTTTCCTATCCAATCCCACGCCAGCTCCGACTTACCATCTGAATGAACGCTTTTTCAGCAAAGACTGGGCGACTTATGATGGAGATGTTAAGACATTCAAATAGATAATAATATATAGAAGAGTTCAAGAATGAAACTGGTTTTCACGTTTTTTCTTGACTCTTTTTTTGGTTGTGATATAATTAACCAGTAAATAATTTTTCAAAGAATAGTATTTTTCTCTTAAAAAAGAGAAGTCTAAAAGGAAAGGAGTCAGATATGAGACAGCTAGCGAAGGATATCGATGCCTTTTTGAATGAGGTGATTTTGCAGGCAGAAAATCAGCATGAAATCCTAATAGGTCATTGTACTAGCGAGGTGGCCCTGACCAATACCCAGGAGCATATTCTCATGCTCTTGTCAGAGGAATCTTTAACAAATTCAGAATTGGCGCGTCGCCTCAATGTCAGTCAGGCAGCAGTTACCAAGGCCATTAAGTCTTTGGTCAAGGAAGGGATGTTGGAAACATCTAAAGATCCGAAGGATGCGCGTGTGATTTTTTATCAATTGACTGATTTGGCTCGCCCAATTGCTGAGGAGCACCACCATCACCATGAGCATACACTTTTAACCTATGAACAAGTGGCGACTCAGTTTACTCCAAATGAACAAAAAGTGATCCAGCGGTTTTTGACTGCTTTAGTAGGAGAAATCAAATAATGAGATATATTACGGTAGAGGATTTATCCTTCTATTATGATAAGGAGCCCGTTCTTGAACATATCAATTATAGTGTTGATAGTGGGGAATTTGTTACCTTGACGGGGGAGAATGGGGCAGCTAAGACGACACTGATCAAGGCTAGTCTTGGTATCCTCCAACCACGCATTGGCAAGGTGACTATTTCAAAGACAAATACGCAGGGTAAGAAATTGAGAATAGCCTATCTTCCTCAACAGATTGCCAGTTTTAATGCTGGTTTTCCAAGTACGGTTTATGAATTTGTCAAATCTGGTCGCTATCCGAGAAAGGGTTGGTTCCGTCGCTTGAATGCTCATGATGAGGAGCATATCAAGGCTAGTCTGGACTCAGTTGGCATGTGGGAACACAGAGACAAACGCTTGGGTTCTCTATCTGGGGGGCAAAAGCAGCGAGCGGTGATTGCGCGTATGTTTGCTTCTGACCCAGATGTGTTTATCCTAGATGAGCCGACAACGGGGATGGATGCAGGAAGTAAAAATGAATTTTACGAACTCATGCACCACAGCGCCCACCATCACGGCAAGGCTGTTTTGATGATTACTCATGACCCTGAAGAAGTTAAGGACTATGCGGACCGCAATATTCATCTAGTCCGTAACCAAGACTCGCCATGGCGTTGTTTCAACGTTCATGAGAATGATCAGGAGGTGGGCCATGCTTAGTTTGTTATCTTATGACTTTATGCAACGTGCCTTTCTGGCTGTTATTGCCATGAGTCTTTTCTCGCCAGTATTAGGAACCTTCCTTATCTTGCGCCGTCAGAGTTTGATGAGTGATACCCTCAGCCACGTCTCGCTTTCAGGTGTAGCCTTTGGGCTGGTTCTGGGGATTTCGCCAACTATTTCCACTATTGCTATTGTCTTGATTGCGGCGGTCTTTCTGGAGTATCTCCGTACGGTTTATAAGAGCTTTATGGAAATCGGGACAGCTATCCTCATGTCAACAGGTCTGGCAGTTTCTCTGATTGTCATGAGCAAGGGCAAAAGCTCGAGTTCAATGAGTTTGGACCAGTATCTTTTTGGTTCAATCGTGACGATCAGCGAAGAGCAGGTTATTTCCCTCTTTGTCATTGCGGCGGTTGTTTTGATTTTGACCTTCCTCTTCCTTCGTCCTATGTATATCTTGACCTTTGATGAGGATACGGCCTTTGTGGATGGCTTGCCAGTTCGTACCATGTCCATTCTTTTTAACATGGTTACAGGGGTGGCCATTGCCCTTATGATTCCTGCTGCAGGAGCTCTTTTGGTATCGACTATCATGGTCTTGCCAGCTAGTATTGCCCTGCGTCTGGGGAAAAACTTTAAATCGGTTATGCTGCTTGCCAGTGCTATTGGATTTTTGGGAATGGTAGCAGGACTTTACATTTCCTACTATGCAGAAACACCTGCAAGTGCAAGTATTACCATTATTTTTGTAACTGTCTTTTTACTCATCAGTTTAGTAAGACGTTTTATCAAATAGGAGACTAACGTGAAAAAAATTAGCTTATTGCTAGCCAGTCTATGTGCCTTGTTTTTAGTGGCTTGTTCCAATCAAAAGCAGGCAGATGGCAAACTAAATATTGTGACAACCTTTTACCCTGTCTATGAATTTACCAAGCAAGTCGCAGGAGATACTGCTAATGTTGACCTCCTCATCGGTGCTGGTACAGAACCCCATGAATATGAACCGTCTGCCAAGGCAGTTGCCAAAATCCAAGACGCAGATACCTTCGTTTATGAAAATGAAAACATGGAAACATGGGTCCCTAAAATGCTAGATACCTTGGATAAGAAAAAGGTCAAAACCATCAAGGCGACAGGCGATATGTTGCTTTTGCCAGGTGGTGAGGAAGAAGAGGGAGACCATGACCATGGAGAAGAAGGACATCACCATGAGTACGATCCCCATGTTTGGTTATCACCAGTTCGTGCCATTAAACTAGTAGAGCACATCCGTGACAGTTTGTCAGCAGATTATCCTGATAAAAAAGAGACCTTTGAGAGGAATGCAGCTGCCTATATCGAAAAATTGCAAGCCTTGGACAAGGCTTATACAGAAGGCTTATCTCAAGCCAAACAAAAGAGCTTTGTGACTCAACACGCAGCCTTTAACTATCTTGCTTTGGACTATGGACTCAAACAAGTCGCAATCTCAGGCCTTTCTCCAGATGCAGAGCCATCAGCAGCTCGCTTGGCAGAATTGACAGAGTATGTCAAGAAAAATAAAATCGCCTATATCTATTTTGAAGAAAATGCCTCACAAGCCCTTGCTAACACACTTTCAAAAGAAGCAGGTGTTAAAACAGATGTCCTCAATCCTTTAGAAAGTCTGACAGAAGAGGACACCAAGGCTGGAGAAAATTACATCTCCGTGATGGAGAAAAACCTCAAGGCTTTGAAACAAACAACGGACCAAGAAGGCCCAGCAATTGAGCCTGAAAAGGCCGAGGATACCAAGACAGTTCAAAATGGTTACTTTGAAGATGCAGATGTCAAGGACCGCACCTTGAGTGACTATGCAGGTAACTGGCAATCAGTTTATCCTTTCCTTGAAGATGGAACTTTTGATCAGGTCTTTGACTACAAGGCTAAGTTGACAGGTAAGATGACTCAGGCTGAGTACAAGGCCTACTATACAAAAGGCTATCAGACAGATGTAACTAAGATTAATATCACTGATAAGACTATGGAATTTGTTCAAGGTGGACAAAGTAAGAAATTCACCTACAAGTATGTTGGTAAGAAAATCTTGACTTATAAGAAAGGAAATCGTGGCGTGCGCTTCCTCTTTGAAGCGACAGATGCGGATGCTGGACAATTCAAGTATGTTCAGTTTAGTGACCACAATATCGCCCCAGTGAAGGCAGAACATTTCCATATCTTCTTTGGAGGCACAAGCCAAGAAGCCCTCTTTGAAGAAATGGATAACTGGCCAACCTACTACCCAGATAACCTATCTGGCCGAGAAATCGCCCAAGAAATGTTGGCGCATTGATGAGAAACCGACTAGTTCATAGGAGCTAGTCGGTTTTTTGATACTAGATGGCTAACTTCATGATAGATCTTTCAGATACATAAGGCGCTTTAAAAAAATAAATAAAACTCTTGAAATATCGGGGTTTATATGCTAGAATGTAGTTAATTGATAAGGTTCATTAGAACACCAAAGCCCCTAACTACTGGCATAGTTAAGGGCTTTTTTGACGTATCTTAGCGATTTAACGGGTGTTGATAGGCTAGTCACTCGGTCTACTCCTTACTATCTAGCCATCTGCAGACGAAATACAGGATAATCCCTGCTATGACGTCCGCTATAATAGTAAGAGCGAGCTCTATGATAAGGTTCATTAGTTTCACCTCCTCTCACGAACCGTAAGGAACGTAATCGGTAACCGATGACAAAAATAGTATATCACATTAAATTTAGATCATCAACCTCGCTTAATGATTGAAATTTTGGAGGTCAGTACATCCAATGATGTTTTTTGTGAGTCTTTTAAAGGGATTAACCGTTACTTGTTTCGTTTCTTTGTCCACGACTTGTAAAGTTTAGATAGTATGTTGATAATCAACGGAGTTAGAAAGAACTAGCATGGTAGACCTAATTCTTTACCAGTTGGTTTAGCAAGAAATCAGACGACAATGTGACAATTCACCTCTAATTATTGACATTTCAGGAAAAATCGCAGTAAAAACTGCACAGCCTTCTTTAAATGTGCTATAATACAGGAAAAATAATGATGGAGGTCACGATAATGGCAACATTTTTGATGATTTTTGTGGTGGTTTGTGTGCTCCTATTGGTGATAGTCACACTGAGTACAGTTTATGTGGTTCGTCAGCAGTCGGTGGCGATTATTGAACGCTTTGGGAAATACCAAAAGGTTGCCAATAGCGGTATTCATATTCGATTGCCTTTTGGGATTGACTCGATTGCAGCGCGGATTCAGTTGCGCTTGTTGCAAAGCGATATTGTGGTTGAGACTAAGACAAAGGACAATGTGTTCGTTATGATGAATGTGGCGACCCAGTACCGTGTCAATGAGCAGAGCGTGACAGATGCTTACTATAAACTCATGCGTCCAGAATCTCAGATTAAATCTTATATCGAAGATGCTCTTCGCTCTTCTGTTCCCAAATTAACCTTGGATGAATTGTTTGAGAAAAAAGATGAGATTGCCCTTGAAGTTCAACATCAAGTAGCAGAAGAAATGACTACTTACGGTTATATTATCGTGAAAACTTTGATTACCAAGGTCGAACCAGATGCAGAAGTCAAGCAATCCATGAATGAAATCAATGCGGCGCAACGTAAGCGGGTCGCAGCGCAAGAATTGGCGGAAGCCGATAAGATTAAAATCGTCACTGCAGCTGAAGCCGAAGCAGAAAAAGACCGCCTCCATGGTGTGGGGATTGCCCAACAACGTAAGGCGATTGTGGATGGATTGGCAGAGTCTATCACAGAACTCAAGGAAGCCAATGTTGGTATGACAGAAGAGCAAATCATGTCTATCCTCTTGACCAATCAGTATTTGGATACCTTGAATACCTTTGCCTCTAAAGGAAATCAGACTATCTTTTTACCAAATACGCCAAATGGTGTGGATGATATCCGTACACAAATCTTGTCAGCCCTTCGCGCTGAGAAGAAATAATAGACTAAAGAGCCTGGAGTCAGGCTCTTTTTAGTGTTCGTGAGAGATAAGTCTTAGCTATTCATAAAAGTTACTAACAGGTTGTGGATAAGTGTGGATAACTTCTGATTATTTTAGTGATAATTCTTATTTGTGTGACCAATTTAGTAACTTTTGAGGATTATAAAGTAGTTTTAATTGCTGAAACTCAAGAGTTAAGCACAGTTTGGGATAGTTATTCACAGATTGTGGATAATCTTGGGGATTGCAGATTTTTTATTATTTAGCGATGACTTGGTAACCAGCTGAGGGTGAAGGTTAGTTGTTCAGATTTTAAGAGGTTTTGGTGTTGAATAGTTGATACGAGTGTTTTATCCAATCGGCATTCTTTTACAAAGTTAAAATGGCTGTGATTTTGCTCAGTATGAATATCTAGCCATTTATCTTCTTTAGCGAGATAGACTCGGAGGTGGTCAAAGATAGGGATTCCGAGGTCATAGCTTGGTTTTCCTGGACAGGTCGGATAAAAACCGAGAGCTGACCAGATGTACCAAGCTGAGAGACTGCCATTGTCTTCATCACCAGGATAGGCTTCCCAACTTGGGTGAAAGGCCTTCTGGCGGAGCGTCTTGATGAGAAGGGCAGTGTAGTCAGGGTAATCGCTGTAACGGAATAGATAAGGAATGTGGAAACTCGGCTGGTTGGAAATGGCTATTTGTCCAAAAGGAGCACTAGCCATTTCGCTCATTTCGTGAATCTCGTAACCATAGCCTGTTGTCTCAAAGAGGGGAGCATCTTGACAGGTTTTCAAAAGATAGTTGCTAAAGACTTCTTTTCCACCCATAAGCTGGATTAAGTCTGGGATGTCGTGGAGGACGCCTAAAGTTGCTTGGATGGCAGAGCATTCGGCATAATCACGTCCCCAACTATAAGGAGAGAAGTCAGGGCGGAAGTTGCCTTGAACATCACGCGCTCGCATATAACCTGTCTCAGCGTCAAATAGATGGCAGTAATTTTGTGATGCGGACTTGTAGGTTTCAGCGGTGTCTATTTTCCCTAGTTTTTTGGCACAGCTGGCGATACAAAAGTCACTATAGGCATAGTCTAGGGTGTGGCTGACGCTTTCGTGGTGGTCGGTAGAGAGGTAGCCTAGTTCTTGGTATTGGGCTAGTCCGTGACGGCCATTGATGCCGAGAGGGTCGGACTTGCTGGCTGTTTCAAGCATGGCTTGGAGGAGTTCTTCTTCTAGGTCAGGGGCCATGTCCTTGCAGGCACTATCTGCGATAATACTGTCCAATAGAGTGCCAGGCATTATGCCACGTTCATCTGGGGCCAGCCATTTTGGAAGAAAACCAGTATCGCGGTAGCTATTGAGGAAACCTTCTAAAAAGCGGTGGTAGTGTTCTGGTATGATAAGGGCAAAGAGGGGGAAGGTGGTGCGGAAGGTATCCCAGAAGCCATTGTTGCTAAAGAGGACACCGGGCTTGACAGTTCCAGTAGCCAAATCTTTGTGGATGGCTTGTCCTGATTCATCAACCTCATAAAAAGTCTGAGGGAAGAGGAAGAGTCTGTAAAGGCAGTGATCAAAGAAGGTTCGGTCAGCCTCTCCTGTCTCTATAATGTCAAAACGATGGAGGAGATTTTCCCAATCTTTTTGTGCACTTGCTTTGCAGTTATCGAAGTCTTGTTGAGGTAGATTAAGCAGTGCTTGAGAAGGAGAGATGAAAGAAGTCGCTAGCTGGATTTCAGCATGACTATCTGCCAGGTCGATTCGCCAGTCTCCACCTTCTTGGCTGATAGCAAGGATATCCATATTCATTTTCAGGGATGTGAACAGTATCAGTGGATTTTTGTTGTTCTCAGTTTTTCCTTCTTGTCGTAGGGCAAGATTCCTCTTATCTACTTGCTCTACTGCTAATTCATCTGCTGCGTGAAGATAGAGGGATAGGGCTTTGCCTTGCTTTTGCTCCAAACGAATAGAAGCACCGTAGCAAGTCGGTGTAAGCTGGGTTTCAATCTGATAGCGCAGGGAGAAAATCTTCAGATAATGAGGTTTGAAAGAGGACTTATCTATGTCATAGGAAGACTGGCGGTGAAAGAGGCTGTCTCCCCCTAGCTGACCGGTGACAGGTGTCAGAAGGAGCCAAGAGTAGTCCCCAATCCAAGGACTGGGCTGGTGGGTTAATCGAATCCCTTGAAATATAGGCAGATGTGGGTCGAAAAACCAAGAGCCCTCCTGGTCGCTGGTCTGGGGTACAAAGTAATTCATCCCAAAAGGAACGCCTGTGTAAGGCAGGGTATTTCCCCGAGAAAAGGCATGCTTGCTGGCAGTTCCAAATCGGGTATCGATGGTTTCAAGTAGTGGTTTCATAGTCTTTCCTTTAGCTGTTTTTCTACATTATATCAGAAAAAGATAGTCTTTAGAAAAGGCGTTTTAAAGATAACTATTTTGTAGAAAAATGACTATCATTTGTGTATGTATTTTCTGTCTCAAAAGCTATATACTGAAAATGAAACTTGTTTGAAAGAGGATACTGCACGATGATTTATTCAAAAGAAATTGTTAGAGAATGGCTAGATGAAGTGGCAGAACGGGCTAAGGACCATCCAGAGTGGGTGGATGTCTTTGAGCGTTGCTACACAGATACCTTGGACAATACGGTTGAAATCCTAGAAGATGGTTCAACTTTTGTCTTGACTGGGGATATTCCTGCTATGTGGCTTCGAGATTCGACAGCCCAACTCAGACCCTACCTGCATGTGGCTAAAAGAGATCCCCTTCTGCGTCAGACCATTGCAGGTTTGGTCAAACGTCAGATGACCTTGGTACTTAAAGATCCTTATGCCAATTCCTTCAACATTGAGGAAAACTGGAAGGGTCACCACGAGACTGACCACACAGACCTTAACGGCTGGATTTGGGAACGTAAGTACGAGGTAGACTCGCTTTGCTATCCTTTGCAGCTGGCTTATCTCCTCTGGAAAGAGACTGGCGAGACTAGTCAGTTTGATGAGACTTTTGTCGCAGCGACCAAGGAAATTCTTCATCTGTGGACAGTGGAACAAGACCACAAGAATTCTCCTTATCGTTTTGTCCGCGATACGGACCGCAAGGAAGATACCTTGGTAAATGATGGCTTTGGCCCTGATTTTGCAGTGACAGGCATGACCTGGTCAGCTTTTCGTCCGAGTGATGACTGCTGTCAGTATAGTTACTTGATTCCGTCAAATATGTTTGCAGTTGTTGTTTTGGGGTATGTTCAAGAAATCTTCGCAGCATTAAACCTAGCTGATAGCGAGAGTGTTATCACAGACGCTAAGCGTCTTCAGGATGAAATCCAAGAAGGGATCGAAAATTACGCCTACACAAGCAACAGCAAGGGCGAAAAGATTTATGCCTTTGAAGTGGATGGTCTAGGAAATGCCAGCATCATGGATGATCCAAACGTACCAAGTCTGCTGGCTGCACCTTATCTGGGTTACTGTTCGGTCGATGATGAAGTGTATCAAGCAACTCGTCGTACCATTTTGAGCCCTGAAAATCCATATTTCTACCAAGGAGAATACGCTAGCGGTCTCGGAAGTTCTCATACCTTCTATCGCTATATCTGGCCAATCGCTCTGTCTATCCAAGGCTTGACAACGACAGATAAAGCAGAGAAGAAATTCTTACTGGATCAGCTGGTTGCTTGCGATGGTGGTACTGGTGTTATGCATGAAAGCTTCCACGTAGATGACCCAACTCTTTATTCTCGTGAATGGTTCTCTTGGGCCAACATGATGTTCTGTGAGTTGGTCTTGGATTACTTGGATATTCGTTAATCTAGGATTTTACTTGTTTTTAGCCAATTTACCAAGACAAAGTAGCTAAATATATACTTCTTTCAAATTTCATCTCAAATCATAGTTAAATTCTTGATAAATAAAATATTTAGAGTTAAACTGTTGGTGATTTGTTGAATTTGATTGAGCAAATCTTACATCCAAAAACGTTAACAATAAAAATTTAAATTTAGAATGAGGTTTTACTTCATGGAAAATGTTGTCGTACATATTATCTCACATAGTCACTGGGATCGTGAGTGGTACTTGCCTTTTGAAAGCCACCGTATGCAGTTGGTGGAATTATTTGACAATCTCTTTGATCTCTTTGAAAATGACCCTGAGTTCAAGAGCTTCCACTTGGATGGTCAAACCATTGTCCTTGATGACTACTTGGAGATTCGCCCTGAAAATCGCGACAAAGTCCAACGATACATCGACGAAGGCAAACTTAAAATTGGTCCTTTTTACATCTTGCAAGATGACTACTTGATTTCAAGTGAAGCCAATGTCCGCAATACCTTGATTGGTCAGCAAGAAGCTGCAAAATGGGGCAAATCCACTCAGATTGGTTACTTCCCAGATACTTTTGGAAATATGGGACAAGCTCCTCAAATCCTTCAAAAATCAGGCATTCACGTGGCAGCCTTTGGTCGTGGTGTGAAACCGATTGGATTTGACAACCAAGTTCTCGAAGATGAGCAGTTTACTTCCCAGTTTTCAGAAATGTACTGGCAGGGTGCGGACGGAAGTCGTGTCCTCGGTATCCTCTTTGCCAACTGGTATAGTAATGGGAATGAAATCCCAGTTGATAAAGACGAGGCCTTGACCTTCTGGAAACAAAAACTGGCAGACGTGCGTGACTATGCTTCGACCAACCAGTGGTTGATGATGAACGGCTGTGACCATCAGCCTGTCCAGAAAAATTTGAGTGAAGCCATTCGTGTGGCAAATGAACTCTTCCCAGATGTAACCTTTGTTCATAGTTCTTTTGATGAATATGTTCAAGCTGTGGAAAGTGCCCTACCAGAGCAATTATCAACGGTTACAGGTGAGTTGACCAGTCAGGAAACAGACGGCTGGTACACACTTGCCAACACTTCTTCATCTCGTATTTATCTCAAACAAGCCTTCCAAGAAAATAGCAACCTCCTAGAGCAAGTTGTAGAACCCTTGACTATTATCACTGGGGGTCATAACCACAAGGACCAGTTGACCTATGCTTGGAAAACTCTTTTGCAAAATGCGCCGCATGATAGCATCTGTGGCTGTAGCGTGGACGAAGTTCACCGCGAGATGGAAACTCGTTTTGCCAAGGTTAACCAAGTCGGAAACTTTGTTAAGAGCAATCTTCTTAACGAATGGAAGGGTAAAATCGCTACAGCTAAGGCTCAAAGTGATTATCTCTTTACTGTCATTAACACAGGCTTGCATGATAAGGTCGATACTGTCAGCACAGTGATTGATGTGGCGACTTGTGATTTCAAGGAATTGCACCCAACAGAAGGTTACAAGAAGATGGCTGCCTTAACCTTGCCAAGTTATCGTGTGGAGGACTTGGATGGTCGTCCTGTAGAGGCTAAAATCGAAGACCTCGGAGCTAATTTTGAGTACGATTTACCAAAAGATAAGTTCCGCCAAGCTCGTATCGCTCGACAAGTGCGCGTGACTATTCCAGTTCACCTAGCACCGCTTTCTTGGACAACCTTCCAATTGCTGGAAGGAGAACAAGAACACCGTGACGGTATTTACCAAAATGGAGTAATTGATACGCCATTTGTAACGGTGAGTGTGGATGACAATATCACAGTCTATGACAAGACAACTCACGAAGCCTATGAAGATTTTATCCGCTTCGAAGACCGTGGTGACATCGGAAACGAGTATATCTATTTCCAACCAAAAGGAACAGAGCCAATCTATGCAGAGCTTAAGGGCTACGAGGTCTTGGAAAACACAGCTCGCTACGCTAAGATTTTGCTCAAACATGAATTGACCGTGCCTGTCAGTGCAGATGAAAAGCTAGAAGAAGAGCAAAAAGGCATCATCGAGTTTATGAAGCGTGAAGCTGGACGTTCAGAAGAATTGACAAGCCTTCCTCTGGAAACTGAGATGACTATCTTCGTTGATAATCCACAAATCCGTTGCAAGACTCGCTTTACCAACACTGCCAAAGACCACCGTATCCGTCTCTTGGTCAAGACTCACAACAAGCGTTCAAGTAATGATTCTGAAAGCATTTATGAGGTAGTGACACGACCAAACAAACCAGCAGCTTCATGGGAAAATCCTGAAAATCCTCAACACCAACAAGCCTTTGTTAGTCTGTATGACGATGAAAAAGGTGTGACTGTATCCAACAAGGGATTGAATGAATACGAAATCCTTGGAGACGACACTATTGCAGTGACCATTCTGCGTGCGTCAGGTGAGCTAGGTGACTGGGGTTACTTCCCAACACCAGAAGCACAATGCTTGCGTGAGTTTGAAGTCGAGTTTGCGCTTGAATGCCACCAAGTCCAAGAACGCTTTTCAGCCTATCGTCGTGCTAAAGCCTTGCAGACACCATTTACCAGCCTTCAGCTTGCTAAACAAGAAGGAAGCGTGGCTGCGACTGGTAGCCTCTTGAGCCATTCTGTTCTCAGCATACCGCAAATCTGTCCAACAGCCTTTAAGGTATCTGAAAATGAAGAAGGCTATGTTCTTCGTTACTACAATATGTGTAGTGAAAATGTACGTGTACCGGAAAGCCAACATCTCTTTCTTGACCTACTTGAACGACCATACCCAGTTCATAGAGGTCTCATTTCACCACAAGAGATTCGTACAGAATTCATCAAAAAAGAAGAAATTTAATTTCAAAAAGTAAACATAAAAAGAAAGGAGGGGCGAAAAAGTAAGAATTAACTGCTTATTCGCCCCTTTTTATGGTAAAAACAATGACCATTGCAACGATTGATATCGGAGGGACTGGGATTAAGTTTGCTAGTCTGACTCCTGATGGGAAAATACTGAATAAGACAAGCATTCCAACGCCTGAAAGTTTGGAGGACTTACTAGCTTGGCTAGATCAACGTTTGTCAGAGCAGGATTATAGCGGGATTGCTATGAGCGTTCCAGGCGCGGTCAATCAAGAGACAGGTGTGATTGATGGCTTCAGTGCGGTGCCCTACATTCACGGATTTTCTTGGTATGAGGCGCTTAGCTCTTATCAGATTCCTGTCCATCTGGAAAATGATGCCAACTGCGTTGGACTTAGTGAACTGCTAGCTCATCCAGAACTAGAAAATGCAGCCTGTGTCGTGATTGGGACAGGGATTGGCGGAGCCATGATTATCAATGGTAGACTTCATCGAGGTCGCCACGGCCTGGGTGGAGAATTTGGCTACATGACCACCCTTGCCCCTGCTGAAAAGCTCAACAACTGGTCGCAACTAGCATCAACTGGGAATATGGTGCGATACGTGATTGAAAAATCTGGTCAGACTGACTGGGACGGTCGCAAGATTTACCAAGAGGCCGCAGCAGGAAATACCCTTTGCCAAGAAGCCATTGAGCGCATGAACCGTAATCTGGCGCAAGGCTTGCTCAATATCCAATATCTCATCGACCCAGATGTCATCAGTCTGGGAGGCTCTATCAGTCAAAATCCAGATTTTATCCAAGGTGTCAAGAAGGCTGTTGAAGACTTTATCGATGCCTACGAAGAATACACGGTCGCACCTCTTATCCAAGCTTGTACCTATCATGCAGATGCCAATCTCTATGGTGCCCTTGTCAACTGGTTACAGGAGGAAAATCAATGGTAAGATTTACAGGACTTAGTCCCAAACAACATCAAGCTATAGAGTTGCTTCAAAAGCACATTTCTCTACCAGATGTGGAAGTAGCTGTCGCTCAGTCTGACCAAGCCTCTATCTCTATCAAGGGTGAGGGTGGCCATTATCAACTAACTTATCGCAAATCTCACCAACTTTATCGTGCCTTGTCCTTGTTGGTAACAGCTTTAGCAGAAGGTGACAAGGTAGAGATTGAGGAACAGGCGGCTTATGAAGATTTAGCCTACATGGCAGACTGTTCTCGAAATGCGGTGCTGAATGTGGCTGCTGCCAAGCAGATGATTGAGGTCTTGGCTCTCATGGGCTACTCAACCTTTGAACTTTACATGGAAGATACATACCAGATTGAAGGGCAACCTTACTTTGGCTATTTCCGTGGAGCCTACTCGGCTGAGGAATTGCAGGAAATCGAAGCCTATGCCCAGCAGTTTGACATTACCTTTGTTCCTTGCATCCAGACCTTGGCCCACTTGTCAGCCTTCGTAAAATGGGGTGTCAAAGAAGTGCAGGAGCTCCGTGATGTAGAGGACATTCTTCTTATCGGCGAAGAAAAGGTTTATGACCTGATTGATGGCATGTTTGCTACTCTATCTAAACTGAAGACTCGCAAGGTCAATATCGGGATGGACGAAGCCCACTTGGTTGGTTTGGGACGCTACTTGATTCTGAACGGTGTTGTGGATCGTAGTCTCCTCATGTGCCAACACTTGGAGCGCGTGCTGGATATTGCAGACAAATATGGTTTCCACTGCCAAATGTGGAGCGATATGTTCTTTAAACTTATGTCAACAGATGGCCAGTACGACCGTGATGTGGAAATTCCAGAAGAAACTCGTGTCTACCTAGACCGTCTCAAAGATCGTGTGACCTTGGTTTACTGGGACTATTATCAGGATAGCGAGGAAAAATACAACCGCAATTTCCGTAATCACCACAAGATTAGCCATGACCTTGCATTTGCAGGTGGTGCTTGGAAGTGGATTGGTTTCACACCCAATAACCATTTCAGCCGACTCATCGCTGTTGAGGCTAACAAGGCCTGTCGTGCCAATGATATCAAAGAAGTCATTGTAACGGGTTGGGGGGATAATGGTGGGGAAACTGCCCAATTCTCTGTCTTACCAAGTTTGCAAATCTGGGCAGAACTCAGCTATCGCAATGACTTAGACCGTTTGTCTGCTCATTTCCAGACCAATACAGGTCTATCGGTTGAAGATTTTATGCAGATTGACCTTGCCAACCTTTTACCAGACCTACCAGGTAATCTCAGCGGGATCAATCCTAACCGCTATGTCTTTTATCAGGATGTTCTCTGTCCGATCCTTGACCAGCACATGACACCTGAACAGGACAAACCGCACTTCGCTCAGGCAGCTGAGATGCTTGCTAACATTAAAGAAAAAGCTGGGAATTATGCCTATCTCTTTGAAACTCAGGCCCAGTTGAACCAGATTTTAAGTAGCAAAGTGGACGTGGGACGACGCATTCGTCAGGCCTATCAAGTAAACGATAAGGAAAGTCTGCAAGAAATCGCAAGACAAGAATTACCAGAACTCAGAAGCCGAATTGAAGACTTCCATGCCCTCTTTAGCCATCAATGGTTGAAGGAAAACAAGGTCTTTGGCTTGGATACGGTCGATATCCGTATGGGCGGACTTTTGCAACGCATCAAGCGCGCAGAAAGTCGTATCGAGGCTTATCTGTCTGGCCAGCTTGACCGCATCGACGAGCTGGAAGTAGAAATTCTGCCATTTAACGACTTTTACGCAGATAAGGATTTCGCAGCCACAACAGCCAACCAGTGGCATACCATTGCGACAGCTTCAACCATCTACACGACATAAGAAACAAGAACACCGTGCTATTACTCAGAGTGTTTCTCGTGAAACATCCCTTTCTTAAAAAAGTACTCCACATAAAATAATTTGTGGAGTTTTTTCTATAATTAGTAGTTTAACCTAACCTTCAAATAGGAGTATACTAATAATGTAATCGTTATCAAAAGTCTAAAAAGGAATTTTTAGATGGATATCAAAATAAAAAAGGGAGGAAATTATGAATAAGTTTTCAAAAACCTTGAGAGACAACTGGATCTTTCTCTTAATGGTTTTGCCAGGGGCACTCTGGTTGATTCTATTCTTCTACATTCCAGTATTTGGGAACGTGGTTGCCTTTAAAGACTACCACATGACCAGTAATGGATTTATAGATAGTATCGTGAATAGTAAATGGGTCGGACTCGATAATTTCAGATTCTTATTTAGTTCAAAAGACGCCTTTATCATCACTCGAAATACTGTCCTCTACAATCTCGGCTTTATCTTTATCGGTTTGATTGTATCTGTAGGGATTGCTATCATCCTCAGTGAACTCCGTTCTAAGAGAATGGTTAAGATTTTCCAAACTTCTATGTTGTTCCCTTACTTCTTGTCTTGGGTTATCATCAGTTTCTTTACAGATGCCTTCCTAAACATTGATAAAGGGGTATTCAACCATTTCCTAGAATCTATCGGAATGAAGGAAGTCAATTTCTACGCTGACTTGGGTATCTGGCCATATCTCCTACTTTTCCTAGGTATTTGGAAAGGCTTTGGATATAGCAGTGTCATGTACTATGCAACAATCATGGGAATTGATCCAACCTACTACGAAGCAGCAACAGTGGACGGGGCTAGCAAATGGCAACGAATTCGCAATGTAACCATTCCGCAGTTGACACCATTGGTAACTGTATTGACCATCCTTGCAGTCGGAAATATCTTCCGTGCAGACTTTGGTCTCTTCTACCAAATCCCCCACAATGCTGGTCAGCTTTATAACGTAACCAATGTCTTGGACGTATATGTTTATAACGGTTTGACTCAGACAGCGGATATCGGGATGGCTTCAGCAGCAGGTCTCTACCAATCAGTAGTCGGCTTGATTCTGGTTATCCTATCAAACTTACTGGCAAGACGAGTTGATCCAAACTCAGCCTTGTTCTAGAAAGGAGGAGAATATGGCAGAAAAGAAAATTAAAAAAGAAAAAATTGATAATGTCGGCATTCACTCCTTCAGTAAGAAAGCAGATATCTTCTTCAGTACCATTTCTGGTTTGGTTGCCCTCTCTTGTATCCTACCCTTTGTATTCGTTATCGTTATTTCGGTGACAGATGAAAAGAGTATCCTCCAAAATGGATATAGCTTCTTCCCATCTCAATTTGGCTTAGACGGTTTTGAGTTTTTGGCACAGTTTAAGGATAAAATTCTCCAAGCTCTCTTCATCTCAGTCTTTGTAACAGTGGTGGGGACTATCACAAACGTTTTTATCACAACAACTTATGCCTACGCTATTTCACGGACAACCTTTAAGTATCGCAGATTCTTTACGATTTTTGCCCTTCTTAGTATGTTGTTTAACGCTGGTTTGGTACCGGGCTATATCGTGGTGACTCGTTTACTTCAACTTGGTGATACAGTTTGGGCCTTGATTGTTCCAATGCTTCTCTCACCATTTAACATCATCTTGATGCGTTCCTTCTTCAAGAAGACCATTCCAGAAGCTATTCTAGAATCCGCTCGTATCGATGGTGCTAGTGAGGCCCGGATCTTCTTCCAAATCTGTTTGCCATTGTCATTACCAGGTATCGCAACCATCACGCTTTTGACAGCTCTTGGTTTCTGGAATGACTGGTTCAACGCCCTTCTTTACATCAAGAGTGACAACTTGTATCCATTGCAATATTTGCTCATGCAAATCCAGCAAAATATGGACTACATCGCCAAAGCAGTCGGCCTATCTGGTCAACTGGGAGTTGCTCTTCCAAAAGAAACAGGTCGTATGGCCATGGTTGTGGTCGCAACCCTTCCAATCGCGATTTTGTATCCATTCTTCCAACGCTACTTTGTAAAAGGTTTGACTATCGGTGGTGTGAAAGAATAGTACTTGTCGAGAAAAATCATTTCTCATTTCCAAACTTCCCTTGCGTGAAGTTAAGATCATTACATTGTTTATAAGTTTAAAAATAAAAAAAAGGAGTTTTTGTCATGAAAAACTGGAAAAAATATGCTTTTGCATCTGCTAGTGTAGTCGCTTTGGCTGCTGGTCTCGCTGCTTGTGGAAACCTTTCAGGTAACAGCAAAAAAGCTGCTGACTCAGCTTCAGGTGAAAAAACTGTTATCAAAATGTACCAAATCGGTGACAAACCAGATAACTTAGATGAATTGCTAGAAAATGCTAACAAAATCATCGGTGAAAAAGTTGGTGCTAAATTGGATATCCAATATCTTGGATGGGGTGACTATGATAAGAAAATGTCAGTTATCACATCATCTGGTGAAAACTACGATATCGCCTTTGCATCTAACTATGTTGTAAATGCTCAAAAAGGTGCCTATGCTGACTTGACTGACTTGTATAAGAAAGAAGGAGCAGAGCTTTATAAAGCACTTGACCCAGCTTACATCAAAGGTAACAGCATTAACGGTAAAATTTACGCAGTTCCAGTTGCAGCCAACGTTGCATCATCTCAAAACTTCGCCTTCAACGGAACTCTTCTTGCTAAATACGGTATCGATATTTCAGGTGTCACTTCATATGAAACACTTGAACCAGTCTTGAAACAAATCAAAGAAAAAGCTCCAGATGTAGTGCCATTTGCGGTTACTAAGAACTTTATCCCATCTGATAACTTTGACTACCCAGTTCCAAATGGACTTCCATTCGTTATCGACCTTGAAGGGGACACTACTAAGATCGTAAACCGTTACGAAGTGCCTCGCTTTAAAGAACACTTGAAGACTCTTCACAAATTCTATGAAGCTGGATACATTCCAAAAGACGTAGCAACAAGCGATACTTCATTTGACCTTCAACAAGATACTTGGTTCGTTCGTGAAGAAACAGTAGGACCAGCTGACTACGGTAACAGCTTGCTTTCACGTGTTGCAAACAAAGACATCCAAATCAAACCAATCACTAACTTCATCAAGAAAAACCAAACAACACAAGTTGCTAACTTTGTTATCTCAAACAACTCTAAGAACAAAGAAAAATCAATGGAAGTGTTGAACCTCTTGAACACTAACCCAGAACTCTTGAATGGTCTTGTTTATGGTCCAGAAGGCAAGAACTGGGAAAAAATTCCAGGTAAAGAAAACCGTGTTAAAGTCCTTGATGGCTACAAAGGAAACACTCACATGGGTGGATGGAACACTGGTAACAACTGGATCCTTTACATCAACGAAAACGTTACAGACCAACAAATCGAAGATTCTAAGAAACAATTGGCTGAAGCTAAAGAATCTCCAGCACTTGGATTCATCTTTAACACTGACAATGTGAAATCTGAAATCTCAGCAATCTCTAACACAATGCAACAATTCGATACAGCTATCAACACTGGTACTGTAGACCCAGATAAAGCTATTCCAGAATTGATGGAAAAATTGAAATCTGAAGGTGCTTACGATAAAGTATTGAACGAAATGCAAAAACAATATGATGAATTCTTGAAAAACAAAAAATCATAAGATCAATTGATTTCGTGTATTCATTCCTAATTCCTAAAAATTGAATCACTGTTTTCCTCAGGCTTATCTGGGGGAGGCAGTGATTTTTTGAAACGAGAGCATAGATATCTGTGTTTTCTTATCGCTGTTTAACCATTCAGGAAATCTCAAATACCATTTAGGATTTGGAGTAAGGATTTAGGAAAATATAGCTTATATTAGAGATGTTCCAAGTTTACAACGGAGGGTTCACATGAAAAAGTATCAACTTCTATTCAAAATAAGTGCAGTCTTCTCTTACTTATTTTTCGTATTTGGCCTTTCTCAGCTAACGCTTATCGTCCAAAATTATTGGCAATTTTCTTCCCAGATTGGCAATTTCGTCTGGATTCAAAATCTTTTGAGTTTGCTATTTAGCGGAGTCATGATTTGGATTCTGTTTAAGACAGGGCACGGCTATCTTTTTCGCATTCCAAGAAAAAAATGGCTTTGGTATTCGATTTTGACAGTATTAGTGGTAGTGCTCCAGATCTCTTTTAACGTTCAGACAGCTAAACATGTTCAGTCAACTGCTGAAGGTTGGGCTGTATTGATCGGTTATAGTGGGAGCAACTTTGCTGAGCTAGGTATCTATATAACTTTGTTCTTTCTGACTCCACTTATGGAAGAGCTAATCTATAGAGGATTAATGCAACACGCCTTTTTTAAGCATTCGAGATTTGGCCTTGATTTGCTTCTTCCGTCAATTTTATTTGCTCTTCCTCATTTTTCAAGCCTGCCTAGTTTGTTAGATATCTTCGTCTTTGCAACATCTGGCATCATCTTTGCTAGTTTGACCCGCTATACCAAGAGCATTTATCCATCCTATGCGGTGCATGTGATTAATAATATTTTCGCAACATTACCATTTTTGCTGACTTTTTTACACAGGGTATTTGGGTAAAATATTGGTACGAGATTTAGGAATAATAGCTTTTCAATTTAAGGAGGAAAATAAGAATGACACCATTAAAGTGGTTTGCTGGAGGAAGCGAAAGACGTTGTGAAGCCATGACTATCATTGATTATCTACTGGAAGATATAGAGGATACGCCTCAGCTGACTCCCTTGAAAAATCAGTTAGTGATTTATAAAAAGCGATTAAAGAACGATGGGACCTCTACCCCGTTTATATTGAACCAAATGAATGTTGACGTCTCACGTGTGTTGATTGATAATAAGCTGATGTTATCAGAAAATCAAGCTGAGCAGATCAAAAAATTGAGAGAATTATCTGCTATTCGCTATGGTTACTGACGAAATGCAGGGATAAATCCCTTTCTACAATTTCCAGTCAAATAAATTGCATTCGTTTTCTCAAGCAGGTATACTAGTATAGTTAGATGAAAAATTCTGAAAATTTAAGAATAGAAAAGAGAACAAATCTTATGGCAAAAGATATTCGTGTCTTACTTTACTACCTTTACACTCCAATTGAAAATGCAGAGCAATTTGCTGCAGATCACTTGGCTTTCTGTAAATCAATCGGCCTTAAAGGTCGTATCCTAGTCGCTGACGAGGGAATTAACGGAACAGTTTCAGGTGACTACGAAACAACTCAAAAATACATGGACTACGTTCACAGCCTCCCAGGAATGGAAGACCTCTGGTTCAAGATTGACGAAGAAAATGAACAAGCCTTCAAGAAGATGTTTGTTCGCTACAAGAAAGAAATTGTCCACCTTGGTTTGGAAGACAACGACTTTGATAACGACATCAACCCACTTGAAACAACAGGTGCTTACTTGTCTCCAAAAGAGTTCAAAGAAGCTCTTCTTGACGAAGATACGGTTGTCCTTGACACACGTAACGATTATGAGTATGACCTAGGACATTTCCGTGGGGCTATCCGCCCAGATATCCGCAACTTCCGTGAGTTGCCACAGTGGGTTCGTGATAACAAAGAAAAATTCATGGACAAGCGTGTCGTAGTTTACTGTACAGGTGGAGTTCGCTGTGAGAAATTCTCAGGTTGGATGGTCCGTGAAGGCTACAAAGATGTCGGCCAATTGCACGGAGGAATCGCAACCTACGGTAAAGACCCAGAAGTCCAAGGTGAGCTTTGGGATGGGAAAATGTACGTCTTTGACGAGCGTATTGCCGTAGATGTCAACCATGTCAACCCAACCATCGTAGGGAAAGACTGGTTTGATGGAACACCATGTGAACGTTATGTCAACTGTGGAAATCCATTCTGTAACCGTCGTATCTTGACATCAGAAGAAAATGAAGACAAGTACCTTCGTGGATGCTCACACGAGTGCCGTGTTCACCCACGTAACCGCTATGTTTCAGAAAATGAATTAACACAAGCTGAAGTTGTCGAGCGCCTAGCCGCTATCGGTGAAAGCTTGGATCAAGCAGCTACAGTATAAGATTAAACAGTCCTTAGGGACTGTTTTTCTATGCTTTTTACTCAAAAATCTAAAGTTTGTTTCTGTATCTTTCAGGAAAATAAGGTATACTATATGTAAACGATTTCAAAGGAGTCCAGTTATGGTGAAAACATTTTTTATTCCAAATAAACAGAGCATTTTAGGAGAACAGGAAATTTTGACTGCCAAGTCGCTCTTGGCCTTGGTAGATGGTTTGGAGTCACATAGCTATGATACTGTCTATCTCCGTCAGCCTCTTAATCGTCTCGAGTATATCGAGTGTGCGATAGTGGGGCAATCACAATTTCTTTTTAAGGTCAGTTATGCTGATGGTCAAAAGGCTTACCGTGTCGATCTTCCTGACCTACTCACGCAGACAGACTGGCAGATTATCAAATCATTTTTAGATGCTCTGCTTGCTTATACAGGAACTGAGATTGAAGGACTAGATGGTTTTGATTTTGAAGCGTATTTCCAGGCAAGTATCCAAGCCCATCTAGCAGATACTGCAGCTCGTTTGACGATTTGCCAAGGAATTTTTAATCCTGTTTTCTTTAGTCATGAGGACTTGAAAAGCTTTTTAGAGGCAGATGGTTTGGCACAGTTTGAAGCAGGTGTACGTGCAGTTCAAGAGACAGATGCTTACTTTGCAAGAGTTTCCTTCTATCAGGATGGAGAAGGACAAGTTCACGGTGTTTACCATCTGGCTCAAGGAGTCAAGACAGTATTACCGAGAGAACCATTTGTTCCTGCTGCCTATATTGAGCAATTGCTGGATAAGGAAGTTCAGTGGGAGATTGACTTGGTTCAAATTACAGGAGACGGCTCTAAACCAGAAGACTATGAAGCCATTGCCCGCTTGGACTATGCAAAATTCCTAGAGTCATTATCATCAGCATCTTACCACCAATTAGATGCCAATCAATTAGAAATACAACCCATCCTAGGACAAGATTTTAAAGCATTAGCACAAGAAGAGTAAATCAGAAGCAGGTCAATCGACTTGCTTTTTTGACATAGAAAAAATCCTGCCATGAAAGACAGGATTGCTACTCAATGAAAATCAAAGAGCAAACTAGGAAGCTAGCCGCAGGCTGCTCAAAACACTGTTTTGAGGTTGTAGATGAAACTGACGAAGTCAGTAACCATACATACGGTAAGGCGAAGCTGACGTGGTTTGAATTTGATTTTCGAAGAGTATGAAGTTTAAAGAAAGGCCAAGATACGAAGATAATCTCCAATCAGTGCCACTTCAGCTACAAAGAAGAGGAGGATAATGACTCCGTTCACAAGGACAGACAAGAATAACTGATAAAAGGAGTCGGTTTCACTTGATTGACTTGGTCTTGTAATGATATGGAGACTGGCAAGCAGAATGATTCCAATGCTAATCACACACAAAAGGGCTGTAAATCGTAGGCTGTCAAAGAAGGCAAAGAAACTAGCAATAGTAGTGAGGAAGATTGGAATTGCTAATAGTTGACTATATTGTTGGAGAACCTTTTCTAGCGTCCAGTCCTTTTCTTGGTAGATAAATCGTCTCACGACGAAACTACCCAAGAGGAATGAAAAGAAGAAGAGTGTTGTTGCTACTAGGATAGAGATAATCGAAAAGAGATTTAATGAAGCAAATTGTTCAGGGAAGTGATTATGCATAGTTGCTATATGTCCATAGTAAGCATGTTTGATGTGGTAGATACTAAAGAAAAAGGAAGATGCAGAAAACAGAATGAGCAAAAGAAAGGCTGTGTAACTGTGTGTGCTACTTGTTTCAAGACTGCTTGTAGGAGATTTGATTGCTTCCACTAGCCAAGACCAAAAATCAAGCGCTTGCTCTTTCCATCTATCCGTAGATTTTGGAGCTTGGTCGGGGATATAGGGACTTTCTAAGGATTGACTGATAAGAAGGGGCTCTTTCGTGGTTGGTTTTTGCTGAGGAAGTGCTTCTTGACTCTCTTCAGCTATAGTGACTTTTTCTGTTTCTTTAGAAAGATCTTGCTCTTCTTCAGTAGAATCTAATGCTTTCTTTTCTTCTATTTCTGTTCTCGATTCACTGTCTTCAGGCGTTTCAATTGTCTCTTCTTGCTGGCTTTCCAGTTTGACTTCAGCTTGAGAGACTTCCTCCTCTACTTGAGTATTTTTTTCAATTGGTGTATCGAGATCGGCTATCGTTTCTTCAGTCTTGTCTGCAACCTCTTGAGCTTGCTCTTCAGGTTTGTTCTTGCTTGTTGTATTTACAAAATCATTACTTTCAAACCATTCTTGTTTCATGGTAGAACCTCCTTTTTAGTTAGATAAATATGCTTTCATAGTAGCAGATGTAAGCGCTTTTGTCAACGATTTCTAGAAGAAGACTCGTGTTCCTCTGCTTTGAGTAGATAGATATACTGGTCTGCCCTTGCTATGAGTTGATCTTTCACATCAGCTTTTTCTGTTTTATAAGGATTGCTTAAATGTTCATCTCTGTTTTCTTTATTGTTAAATGAACGTCTTCCTTCTCTCACAAAATGAAGAATAGAACCATGTTTTGTTGAAAGATCTAAGTTGATTCTTTGTTTTTCTTCTTCGGAAAGTAGGAGGTTTAGGTCTGTTTTCGCCTCCAATTCCACCTTACCGTGTACTTGGATTTTTTCAGCATGGAAGTGATTTTCTGTTGACTCTAGCTGACTATCTGTCAGTTCTGTGCTAAAGATATTGATGATATTTGGTGTTTTGAATTTGCTGTTTTTGATACGACTTCCTTCAATTCGGAGGAGATAACCATTTGTATTGAGAGTTGCATTTTCAAGGCTAGCATTTATGATGGTGGTTTGTCCACGATTGGCTGACACGTTGATTCCTTTTAGAGTTCTTCCTTTTGGAACTTGTAGAATAACTTCTTCAAAACGACGAGAGTAGCTACTTGCGATATGGAGAATCCCGCCAATTCCAGAAGAGAGAAATGGAGTTTCAGACAGTTTCTTATCAGTGAGGCTTAGAGTTTTATCGTTATGATTTGTGATAAGATCATGGTGAGCAGAAAGAGATGGATGGTAAGAAATGTGGATTTGATCATCCAAAGAGTCTGTGATGGTCAGTGCGTGTTGATGGAGAGTAATCTCTAGGTTTTCGACTTCCTTGCCAAAGGTCAACTCTTCCATCCGACTATCATAGACAGGCTCCTTGGACATGGCAAGCAGACTCTTAATCCCGTCAGATTGGATCCCTACAAAGAGCAGGATAAAGCCGATAATGGTAGTCACCACACCAAAAATGAGAAATCCTTTTGTCAATTTACGCATGCTGGTCACCTCTCTTTCCTTTTTTGAGAACAAATTGCACCAGGCGAACAATGAGTAGACCGAAGAAGCGAGCTACATAGGAAATACCTAGTAAGACTAGTGAAGAAGCACCGATAGCCAGTAAACCAGAACCAAAAATCAAGATAAAGGCTGATTTAGCTTGGGCTAAGACAGTGAAACTTTCAACTAAAAATAGGGATCCGCCGATGATACCTAGTATGGAAACCGCAAAGAAAGCCAAGATGACAGTCAAGGCTGCCACAAAGATTGCGAACAGGGACACGAGGATGGCGATTCCCAGAGGAATACCGATGGGGGCTGCAAGGAGAGCTAACAAGGCGATATGCAAAATTTGTCGGTTATTCTTTTGAGCGGGTGCTTCATTGATTTTTTTATCGAGAAGATTGGAGAGAACTTCGTGGGCCGCTTCTTTGGGAGTTCCCAAGCTAGCGATGAGTTCTTCTTCTCCTTCGACTCCAGCATCATCAAAGAGTTCCCTGAAATAGTCCATGGCTTCGATGCGGTCAGCTTCAGGCAGTTTCTTGAGATAGAGTTCTAGCTGAGTCAGGTATTCAGTTCTTGTCATGGCGGATACTCCCTTCTATGATGCCATTGATAGTGTCTGTATAGAGTGTCCACTCATCTTTTAGGGTCACGAGCTGCTCTACACCACGGTCTGTTAAGGAGTAGTATTTGCGCATGCGACCTTGGAACTCTCTAGAATAGGTGGTCAGAAAGCTATTGCCTTCCAATTTTTTGAGAATGGGATAGAGCGTAGATTCTTTGATATTAGCAATCAGCTTAATGGTCTGGCTAATCTCATATCCATAAGAATCATCCTGCTCCAGTACGGCCAAGATGAGAAATTCAATCAAGGCAGAGGATGTTGGAAAGTACATGGGAAACCTCCTTTTCTAATGTGTAATATTTTTATATATAATTTTTCTACACATACATTGTACATCTAAAAGAAAGCCCTGTCAAGAGAAATGTGTAAAATTTTTATATATAAAAAACTTCTAGGAAAAACTAGAAGTTTAGAGGATTTTATCAGCTCTGTCCACTGTGAAGAGAGCCACAGTCATCAGGATATCGACGAGTAAGAGGGCAGCTACAGCTGGTACCCAAGAGTGGAAAAAGTCAAAACTGTAACCAAAGAGGGTTGGCCCAAAGGCTGCTAAGATATAGCCTCCTGTTTGAGATAAACCAGATAATTGGGCAGTCTTTTCAGGGGCGCTTGTCTTGAGTGAAAAGTTGACCATGAGATAGGGGAAGAGGGCGCTGGTTGCGGTTCCGATGAGGAGATGGATGGCAAGCCAGTAAATGAAATTATTGATTGGGAAGAAGAGCATGGAAATGCCGACCACACCAGCTAGTGAAACCAGAGTGAGCATGAGTTGACGGTTACGAGTAGATAAACTGGTTGTCAGGCTTGGGATAGTCATTGAAAAAGGAATGCTAATCAGAGAGAAGATAGAGGTCAGCAAGCCAGCTTCGTGACTGGATAGGCCTGCATGGATAGCCATGGTAGGTAGCCAGGTCATAGCGGTGTAAAAGAGCAAGGATTGAAAACCTGCAAAGACAATCACTGCCCAGACCTGTTTATTATGCATGACCTTTGCTTTGCTTTTTTGTTTGGTTTGTGGAGTCAGTCTGTGATTATAGCGGTGATTTGGGAGCCAGACCAAAAAAGTTGCTAGACAGAGCAGGGTGAGGAGGATGATAAGTCCTTTCCAAGAACTGGCTTGTGTAATGGGCACAGCTAGATAGGAAGCCAGAGCCGTCGCAACCCCCATAGAAGTTACATATAAGGTGGTCAGATAACCAATTTTCTTTGGTTGATTAGCTTGGATAAGACTAGGAAGCAGAACATTGATGACTGCGATACTTGCCCCAACCATCAAGGTTCCTAGATAGAGGAGGGGTAGATTGATTAGTCGAATCAGAGAACCGATAGTCAAGAAGAAAAGGCTATAGGTGAAGAGATGCTCCAAGCCGATTTTCTGAGCCAGTCGGGTAGAAAATAGCGAGAAGAGGGTAAACATGAGGAGGGGAAGGCTGGTCAAAACACCAAGTGAACTAACTTCTACTCCCAGACCTTGCGAAATATCCCCCAAAATAATGGGTAAAACAGTAAAAGGAGTCCGCAAGGAAACACCAATTAGGATAATACCTGGAACAAAAAAGAGTGATTGCTTTTTCATATAATACCTCTTCTAACTGATTTTAATAACAGCTTATTTTAAGGCTTTTTCACTATAATGTCAAGTAAGGTTTCTGGCTTTCAAGATAAAAATGGGAAAGTCTTGAAAATTATGATAAAATAGTGGAAGGAAATCTATATATTGGAGAAAAACTGTGCTTGAAAAGCAAAAAATTAGCGTCTTGATGTCGGTCTATGTAAAGGAAAATCCGACATTTTTGAGAGATGCCATTAATAGTATTCAAAATCAAACCTTGAAACCGAGCGAATTGGTTCTCGTAGAGGATGGACCTCTCACACCAGAACTCTATCAAGTATTAGACCAGGTTGAAGCTGAGTCTGATATTCCAGTGAAACGCTATCCTCTTGAGCAGAATCAAGGTTTGGGTCTGGCTCTTCGACAGGGTGTTTTGCAGTGTCAGTACGATATCATCGCTCGTATGGATACCGATGATATAGCTGTTCCAGACCGTTTTGAGAAACAGGTTCAGCTAATGGAGAAGGACAAGCTCGACCTATTAGGTGGACATATTGCAGAATTTATTGACAATCCTGATGAGATTGTTTCTTACCGTCGTGTTCCAACCAAACATGCAGATATTGTAGCTTATCAAAGGATGAGAAGTGCCTTTAACCACATGACTGTCATGTTCAAGAAGGACATGGTTCTCAAGGCAGGCAACTATGAGGATGGCCTTTATATGGAGGATGACCTCCTCTGGCTCAATATGATTGCTGCAGGAGCTAAGACTGGAAATCTGGATCAAATCTTGTGTAAGGTTCGTGTAGGAGCAGGGATGTTTGAGCGTCGTGGGGGACTGCGTTACCTCAAACTCTATCGTCAGGCTCGTCAACGAATGCTGAAGAGGGGGCAAATTTCTTACATGGAATATGCTAAGAGTGTTGCGATTCAGATGGTTGTTGCCCTTTGTCCAGGATTTGTCAGACAGTTTATTTTTATGAAACTGTTACGAAAAAGCAATTAAAAGATTGTAGCAAATCGTAAACTAGAGAAAAAGTGCTATAATAACAATATAATACTCTTCGAAAATCTCTTCAAACCGTGTCAACGTCGTCTTGCCGTGGATATATGTTCCTGACTTTGTCAGTCTTATCCACAACCTCAAAACAGTCTTTTGAGCAGCCTGCGGCTAGTTTCCTAGTTTGCTCTTTGATTTTCATTGAGTATAACCATCCAACTCTTTTAAGGAGGAGTAAATTTCTATGAATAAAAAACTCACAGATTATGTCATTGATCTGGTGGAAATTTTAAATAAACAACAAAAACAAGTCTTCTGGGGAATATTTGATATTTTCAGTATGGTGGTTTCCATCATTGTATCTTATATTTTATTCTATGGATTGATTAATCCAGCACCTGTTGACTACATTATCTATACGAGTTTGGCCTTCCTGTTCTATCAATTGATGATTGGATTTTGGGGGTTGAACGCTAGTATTAGTCGTTACAGCAAAATTACGGATTTTATGAAAATCTTTTTTGGTGTGACTGCTAGCAGCGTCTTGTCATATAGTATCTGCTATGCTTTCTTGCCACTCTTTTCAATCCGTTTTATCGTGCTCTTTATCTTGTTGAGTACCTTCTTGATTTTATTGCCACGTATTACTTGGCAGTTAATCTACTCTAAACGCAAAAAAGGAAGTGGTGATGGAGAACACCGTCGGACTTTCTTGATTGGTGCTGGCGATGGTGGAGCCCTCTTTATGAACAGCTACCAACACCCAACCAGTGATTTGGAACTTGTTGGTATTTTGGATAAGGATGCTAAGAAAAAGGGACAAAAACTCGGTGGTATCCCTGTTTTGGGCTCTTATGATAATCTGCCTGAATTAGCTAAACGCCATCAAATCGAGCGTGTTATTGTTGCAATTCCGTCGCTTGATCCGTCAGAGTATGAACGTATCCTGCAAATGTGTAATAAGCTGGGTGTCAAATGTTACAAGATGCCTAAGGTTGAAACAGTTGTTCAGGGGCTTCACCAAGCAGGTGGAGGCTTCCAGAAGATTGATATCACAGACCTTTTGGGCCGTCAGGAAATTCGTCTTGACGAATCGCGTCTGGGAGCAGAACTTACTGGAAAAACAATCTTGGTTACAGGGGCTGGTGGTTCAATCGGTTCTGAAATCTGTCGCCAAGTTAGCCGCTTCAATCCTGAACGTATTGTCTTGCTCGGTCACGGGGAAAACTCAATCTACCTTGTGTATCATGAATTAATTCGTAAGTTCCAAGGGATTGATTATGTTCCAGTTATCGCAGATATTCAAGACTATGACCGTCTCTTGCAAGTCTTTGAGCAGTATAAACCAGCTATTGTTTATCATGCGGCGGCCCACAAGCACGTTCCTATGATGGAACGCAATCCAAAAGAAGCCTTCAAAAACAATATCCGTGGAACCTACAATGTTGCTAGGGCTGTTGATGAAGCCAAAGTACCTAAAATGGTTATGATTTCGACAGATAAGGCGGTCAATCCCCCTAATGTTATGGGAGCGACCAAGCGCGTAGCTGAGTTGATTGTCACTGGCTTTAACCAACGTAGCCAATCGACCTACTGTGCAGTTCGTTTTGGGAATGTTCTTGGTAGCCGTGGTAGTGTGATTCCAGTCTTTGAACGTCAGATTGCTGAAGGTGGGCCTGTAACGGTAACAGACTTCCGCATGACCCGTTACTTCATGACCATTCCAGAAGCTAGCCGTTTGGTTATCCATGCTGGTGCTTATGCCAAGGATGGAGAAGTCTTTATCCTTGATATGGGCAAACCAGTCAAGATTTATGACTTGGCCAAGAAAATGGTCCTTCTAAGTGGACACACCGAAAGCGAAATTCCAATTGTTGAAGTTGGAATCCGTCCAGGTGAAAAACTCTACGAAGAACTCTTGGTATCAACTGAACTTGTTGATAACCAAGTTATGGATAAGATTTTCGTTGGTAAGGTTAATGTCATGCCTCTAGAAGCCATCGATCAAAAGATTGAAGAGTTCCGCACTCTCAGTGGAGATGAGTTGAAGCAAGCTATTATCGCCTTTGCTAATCAAACAACCCACGTTGAATAAAAAAGAAAAATGCATATTATCAGGTCTGAAGAACCTTGGTAATATGCATTTTGTTATGTAGAGACTTATACTCTTCAAAAATCTCTTCAAACCACGTCAACGTCGCCTTGCCGTAGAAATATGTTCCTGACTACGTCAGTTCCATCTACAACCTCAAAACACTGTTTTGAGCAGCCTGCGGCTACTTTCCTAGTTTGCTCTTTGATTTTCATTGAGTATTACTCCATTTTCTTCTGAAATGGGGTTGTCGCCCAGTCTATGTTATTGAAAATACTCCAAAACTTCTATGGGTTTGTGGGCGATATAATCAGGTTGATAGTTTAGTAGATCTGCTTGCTCTCCAAATCCCCAAGTGACGGCCAATTTCTGAATGCCTGTTTCTTGAGCTCCCAGCATATCAAACTTGGTATCACCGATGATAATGGCTTGTTCTGGGGCTAGTTGATGTGTCTGTAAGGCTTGGCGAATGACATCTGCCTTATGGGGTGCTTCAGGGCTGGAACCATAAATGCCATCAAAGAAATGATGGATTCCCAAGTTTTTAGTCATGTCTTGAGCGGTAGGGGTATTCTTTGTAGTGGTGATATAGAGTGGATAACTGCTCGATAACTTCTCAAGCAAGTCTAGAATCTGAGGAAAGAGTTGAGCTTCATAGATGCCTTTTTCCTTATAGTAGGAACGGTATATCTGCACAGCCTCAGAAATTTGTTCTTTGGGCAGGCAGGTCGCAAAACTACTTTCAAGAGGCGGTCCCATAAAACCACGAATAGTTTTGGCATCAGGGCTAGGCACCCCCAGCTCTTTAAAGGTATGGGTAAAGGCATTGTGAATCCCGATAGACCTGTCAACGAGGGTTCCATCCAGATCGAAAAAGATAGCTGTAATAGAGGCCATGATTTCTCCTATTTGATAAGCTTATTCTCCGAAAATTTCTTTTTGGAGGCGACGACCAGTTGGGGTAGCAGCAAGTCCACCTTCAGCTGTTTCACGAAAGGCAGTTGGCATGCTTGAACCCACTTGGTACATGGCATCGATAACTTCATCCACAGGGATTTTAGATTCGATACCTGCCAAGGCCATGTCTGCTGCGATGAAGGCAAAGCTAGCTCCCATAGCATTGCGCTTGACGCAGGGAACTTCAACCAAGCCGGCAACAGGGTCACAGATGAGGCCTAGCATATTTTTAATGACAAAGGCAATGGCCTGACTGGCCTGATAAGGTGTTCCACCGGCAGCTAGAGTCAAGGCTGCAGCACTCATAGCAGAGGCAGAACCGACTTCGGCCTGGCAACCGCCCTCAGCACCTGAGATAGAGGCATTGTTTGCGATGACTAGTCCAAAGGCACCGGCAGCAAAGAGGAAATCCAGCTGTTGCTCGTGGTTGAGGTCTAATTTTTCAATAGCAGCAGTGAGAACGGAAGGCAGACAGCCAGCACTTCCTGCGGTAGGAGTGGCACAAACCAAGCCCATTTTAGCATTGTGTTCATTGACTGCAATGGCATTTCGGGCAGCAGAGAGAATCGTGTAATCTGACAGAGTTTTTCCGTTTTTGATGTAGTGATCCAATTTGGCAGCATCTCCACCTGTCAGGCCACTACGAGATTTATTTTCATTGAGGCCAAGTTGGACAGAGGCTTTCATGACTTCCAGATTGCGTTCCATGAGAAGGAAGACTTCTTCACGTTCGCGACCGGTCAATTCAAACTCTGTTGTAATCATGAGTTCTGCGACATTTCCTTGAAAGTCCAGATCTGCTTGCTCGACCAATTCTTTGATAGAATAAAACATGCTTCCTCCTATTTAAAGAAATTGACATTGTGGAGATGAGGGATTTTTCGAATTTCTTCGATGGCATCATCACAGTTGCGACTGTCAACCTCGATAATCATAATGGCTTTTTCACCAGCTTTTTCACGAGTAACATTCATCTGGGCGATATTGATATCATAGCGGGAAAGTGCCTCTGTTACGAGGGCAATCATACCTGGAATATCTTGATGAACAATGATGATAGTCGGTGTATTCATATTGAGAGAGACGGCAAAGCCATTGAGTTCGGTTACCTGAATATTTCCTCCACCGATAGAAATACCAGTCACGCTGATGGTTTTATGAGCATTTTTGACGGTAATTTTAGTGGTGTTTGGGTGAGGGGCATTGCTGTCTTTCTGAATGGTCCAGACAATCTTGATGCCGCGCTTGTGGGCAATCTCCAGACTGTTTGGGATTTCAGGATCATCTGTATCCATGCCCAAAATACCTGCAACAAGGGCTAGGTCTGTTCCGTGACCACGATAGGTCTTGGCAAATGAGTTAAATAGTTGGAATTCGACTTCTGTCGGAGTATCATCAAAAATGGAAGAGACAATCTTCCCAATACGAACAGCACCAGCGGTATGGCTACTAGATGGGCCAATCATAACTGGTCCGATGATATCAAAGACAGATTGAAAACGAAGTGATTTCATCAGTTTCCCCTTATAAAAATTCTTATCTCTATTATATCAAAGAATGGGTGTCTTGACTTTAATTGTGGATGAAAACCTTTTTAGTACTACAAACAGCATAAAAAAGCATCTTTTGTGACAAAAAATAGCTTGTTTAGGGAAATAAAAAATAATTTTGTAATATTTCTACATAAAAGTGTCAAGAAACGGTAATATTTAAAGGGTATGATAGAACTATAGAAAGAAGGAGAATTTTCAAATATGAAATCAACAACTAAAAAGATTAAAACAACTCTTGCAGGAGTAGCTGCCTTGTTTGCGGTATTTGCTCCATCATTTGTATCTGCTCAAGAATCATCAACTTACACTGTTAAAGAAGGTGATACACTTTCAGAAATCGCTGAAACTCACAACACAACTGTTGAGAAATTGGCAGAAAACAACCACATTGACAACATTCATTTGATTTATGTTGGTCAAGAGTTGGTTATCGATGGCCCTGTAGCGCCTGCTGCAACACCAGCGCCAACTACTTATGCAGCACCAGCTGTTCAAGATGAAACTGTTTCAGCTCCAGTAGCAGAAACTACAGAAGTAGCAGAGGAAGCAGCTCCAGTGGCAAGCGCACCTGCAGCAGAAGAAACTATTGCTGTAGCAGAAGCTTCAGCACCTGCTGCAACTGTAAGTGGATCTGAAGCAGAAGCTAAAGAATGGATTGCTCAAAAAGAATCAGGTGGTAGCTATACAGCTACAAATGGCCAATACATTGGACGTTACCAATTGACAGATTCATACTTGAACGGTGACTACTCAGCTGCTAACCAAGAACGTGTAGCAGATGCTTACGTTGCAGGACGCTACGGTTCATGGACTGCTGCTAAAAACTTCTGGCTTAACAACGGTTGGTATTAAGAAATAGAAAAAGAGCCTTTGATGGCTCTTTTTGTGTGCTTTTATTTGACAAAAGACAATTTTTAAATAGTAGTAATAACAGATTGCTTAGGGCTGACGAGATTCTGGAGTTTCTCCAGCTGAATTAGTGCGATTATTACTGTTAGCATCGGGAACTTCAGCATTATTACTATTATTATTGGTATTCGTATCTCCTTGGGCTCCTGCAGTATCAGTAGCTTGATCTCGTGTATTGGTAGCAGTGTTTCCCCCACTTCTAGCACCATCAGATGAATATTGCTCGCTTGCAGGTGCTTGTGAATTATATCTGTTCCCATTTGACTCAGTATAGTTTGGAGTGTAGCTACCTCCTTCTGAAGAATAGCTTTCTCTTCCCTCAACGTTACTAGTCGTTTCTGTTTCTTTTTTATTAGACTTTTGTTCTTCTTCTTTTTTGGTCAAGACTTCAGCTTGCTTTTGGAATTTTGAAATCAGTTCTTGAATGGGTTTTATTTTTTCATCAATAGTAGCTTGTTCGCTTGTGGAGTTGACACTTTTAATAATTTCTAGTATTTTTTGTAAGGAAGTGATGGCTGTTTCAAGTGCTTGTTTATCTTCAAACTGGCTATCGGATTCCTTTATATCCAATTTTAAAGCTTTTTCAGTATAATGATTAGTGATTTTATCGGCCGTAGAAGTAAGAAAATCTGTTAATGTCTTTTTGCCTTCGTCAGTGGTAGGCTTTAATTCTTGAATTTTTTTCCAATCCTCTATAATCGTTTCAGAATCAATATTGAAGTTTTTAATAGCATTTTTTACTTGTTCGACATCTTGTCCATCCTTATGTTGTTTGCTGAGAGCGATGTTCCCTCTCTCTGCTTGGATATGTTCTTGATGAATGACTAAACCTATTAAAAGTCCAAGACCTACAACAATAATGATAGTAAAAATAGTATTTTTTGATGTTAGAATATCTTTGTAGTTTTTCACAATCGTACTACGTACATGGATGGTAGTATCTTAAAGGGATCATGTACGACTTCCTCCTCATTACAGTATATCATTTTTAGCTTATTTTATAAATAAGTTTATAAGTAGAATCGAGATTTAACTGTTCATTGCCCTTTTTGTAATTATATTTCTGTTTCTATCAAATAGAATGTCAGATTATCAGCCTCTTTCTTGTCTTCTCCAACCAAGCATGTTATAATGAATACTGCTCAAGCGACCTTCAATCGTTAAAGCACACACGACCTTCAATCGTGAATAAACGAATAGATGGGAGACTTACCATGAGTGATAACTCTAAAACACGTGTTGTTGTGGGGATGAGTGGTGGTGTCGATTCGTCGGTGACGGCTCTTTTGCTCAAGGAGCAGGGCTACGATGTGATCGGTATCTTCATGAAGAACTGGGATGACACAGATGAAAACGGCGTCTGTACGGCGACCGAAGATTACAAGGATGTGGCTGCGGTGGCAGACCAGATTGGCATTCCCTACTACTCTGTCAATTTTGAAAAAGAGTACTGGGGCCGCGTTTTCGAGTATTTCCTAGCGGAATACCGTGCAGGACGCACACCAAATCCAGATGTTATGTGCAACAAGGAAATCAAGTTCAAGGCATTTTTGGACTATGCCATGACCTTGGGCGCAGATTATGTTGCGACTGGGCATTATGCCCGAGTGGCGCGTGATGAGGATGGGACAGTTCACATGCTTCGTGGTGTGGACAATGGCAAGGACCAAACCTATTTCCTCAGCCAACTTTCGCAAGAACAACTCCAAAAAACCATGTTCCCCTTGGGACATTTGGAAAAACCTGAAGTTCGCAGACTAGCAGAAGAAGCAGGCCTTGCGACTGCTAAGAAGAAAGACTCGACAGGGATTTGCTTTATCGGAGAAAAGAACTTTAAAAACTTTCTCAACAACTACCTGCCAGCTCAGTCTGGTCGCATGATGACAGTGGATGGTCGCGATATGGGCGAGCATGCAGGTCTTATGTACTATACGATTGGTCAGCGTGGCGGTCTTGGTATCGGTGGCCAACACGGCGGTGACAATGCCCCTTGGTTCGTTGTCGGAAAAGATCTAAGCAAGAATATTCTCTATGTAGGCCAAGGTTTCTACCATGACTCGCTCATGTCAACCAGCCTAGAGGCTAGCCAAGTTCACTTTACTCGTGACATGCCAGAGAAATTTACGCTAGAATGTACGGCTAAATTCCGCTACCGTCAGCCTGATTCTAAGGTGACTGTCCATGTCAAAGGAGACATGGCAGAGGTTATCTTTACAGAACCGCAACGCGCCATCACACCAGGTCAGGCAGTTGTCTTTTACGATGGCGAAGAGTGTCTAGGTGGTGGTTTGATTGACAATGCTTACCGCGACGGACAAGTTTGTCAGTACATTTAGATTGACAAATTTTCTCAATTTGCTACAATAATAAAAGCAATAGAAATGATGGTCAAAGCTCATGGATGTTGCAGGCTTTTTTGTCCTGCACTTCTTTGGAGTTTTGACTGTTTTTGTGTGATTTCATGGGGGAAATTAAATGTATATCAATAACTTAAGTTACGAATTGTATAAATTTGTGTTAAAATTTTTGAAATTGCAGAAGTCTAGCTATACAAAAAAAGGAAAAATGTTAATTTTTTTTGCAAGCGCAGCACTTGTTTTTTATCTGATTTTTGTAGCAACAATTCTATTTAAAAATATTTTGGGTATTAAGATTTCAGCAGCTCTTATGTTTGTATCAGTATGTGTGACTATCTACTGCATTTCTCTTTTTAATAAAGAACAACAGAAGATCAATCATATGAAAGTACAATTGCAAAAATATAGACGTTTTAAACAGAAGTTTCATGAAAAGTACGGGATAGAGGTAGAGGAAAGCTTATTACAGAAGACAATTGACGAACTATCAAAGAGTATTGAATTAGAAATAGAAAGAAGTAAATATACATTTGATAAAATATTGTCAATTATGACACTAACACCTATTTTAGCAGTGTTTTTAAGTTTTGGGAAAGTTCCTGATAGCAATCAATATGATCCTTCCTTTATAGTTATAGCAATTGTTTGTATAACAGTAGTAGGAATTCATTTTTTTACCAAAAGTATTTATTTTCCTCAATTTAAGGAAGTTGAGAAGAAACAGAGAGTTTTATCCTTTTTAACAGGATGTTTGTTAGAACTTAAAATAAATGATGATAGTTTAGAAGATATTGAAAAAAATGAAGAGGATGAAGTGGAAATTTTAGATTCTGAAAATAGAAACTTAGATTGTAATATACGAATATTATTTGGTGTGTTTTCTTATTACAATAGTTATGTAAATGAGGAACATAAGCTATCAATAAGTTTTTTGTGGGGTATGTTGAAAATAGATTTCACAAAAACAAAAACTCAAAGAGAATGTAATATTAAGTTTTTATGGAAACTGATTGATATTTGTAGAAAAAGTGAGTGGAATAGGAGAGAAACATGACTTATCATTTTACTGAAGAATACGATATTATTGTAATTGGTGCGGGACACGCTGGGGTCGAGGCTTCCTTGGCCGCTAGCCGTATGGGCTGTAAGGTCTTGCTTGCGACTATCAACATTGAAATGCTGGCTTTCATGCCTTGTAACCCCTCTATCGGTGGTTCTGCCAAAGGGATTGTCGTGCGTGAAGTTGATGCCCTCGGTGGCGAGATGGCCAAAACCATTGACAAGACTTACATCCAGATGAAGATGCTCAACACTGGGAAAGGTCCTGCCGTTCGTGCCCTTCGTGCGCAGGCTGACAAGGAGCTTTACTCCAAGGAAATGCGCAAGACGGTTGAAAATCAAGAAAATCTGACCCTTCGTCAGACTATGATTGATGAGATTTTGGTGGAAGACGGCAAGGTTGTCGGTGTGCGTACAGCGACCCATCAAGAATATGCTGCCAAGGCTGTTATTGTGACGACAGGGACTGCTCTTCGTGGGGAAATCATCATCGGAGATCTCAAGTACTCATCAGGACCTAACCACAGCCTAGCTTCTATTAACCTTGCTGACAATCTCAAGGAACTGGGCCTCGAAATCGGTCGTTTCAAGACAGGAACCCCTCCACGCGTCAAGGCTTCTTCTATCAATTACGATGTGACAGAGATTCAGCCAGGAGACGAAGCGCCTAATCACTTCTCTTATACTTCACGTGATGAGGATTATGTCAAAGACCAAGTGCCATGCTGGTTGACCTATACCAATGGTACCAGTCATGAGATCATCCAAAACAACCTCCACCGTGCGCCTATGTTTACAGGTGTGGTCAAGGGAGTGGGGCCTCGTTACTGTCCGTCGATTGAAGACAAGATTGTGCGCTTTGCGGACAAGGAACGTCACCAACTCTTCCTTGAGCCAGAAGGGCGCAATACTGAGGAAGTCTATGTTCAAGGACTTTCAACCAGTCTGCCTGAGGATGTCCAGCGTGACTTGGTTCATTCCATCAAAGGGTTGGAAAATGCAGAGATGATGCGAACAGGTTATGCCATCGAGTATGACATGGTCTTGCCTCACCAGTTGCGTGCGACTCTGGAAACCAAGAAAATCTCAGGACTTTTCACTGCTGGTCAGACCAATGGAACGTCTGGCTATGAAGAAGCTGCTGGCCAAGGGATTATCGCGGGTATCAATGCGGCTCTGAAAATCCAAGGCAAGCCTGAGTTGATTTTGAAGCGTAGTGATGGTTATATCGGGGTGATGATTGATGACTTGGTGACCAAGGGAACCATTGAACCCTACCGTCTATTGACAAGTCGTGCTGAGTACCGTCTCATCCTCCGTCATGACAACGCTGATATGCGTCTGACAGAGATGGGACGCGAGATTGGACTTGTGGATGATGAACGTTGGGCTCGATTTGAGATTAAGAAAAATCAATTTGACAATGAGATGAAGCGTCTCGACAGTATCAAACTCAAGCCAGTCAAGGAAACCAATGCTAAGGTTGAGGAGATGGGATTCAAGCCGTTGACCGATGCAGTGACAGCCAAGGAATTCCTTCGCCGTCCAGAAGTGTCTTACCAAGATGTGGTGGCCTTCATCGGACCAGCAGCAGAGGACTTGGATGACAAGATTATCGAATTGATTGAAACAGAAATCAAGTACGAAGGCTATATTTCCAAAGCCATGGACCAGGTTGCCAAGATGAAACGCATGGAAGAAAAACGCATTCCAGCCAATATCGACTGGGATGACATTGATTCTATCGCGACGGAAGCCCGTCAGAAGTTCAAACTCATTAATCCAGAAACCATCGGCCAAGCCAGCCGTATTTCGGGAGTAAACCCAGCAGATATTTCTATTTTGATGGTGTATTTGGAAGGTAAAAATCGTAGTATTTCTAAAAATCAAGAAAAGAAAGCATAGATAAAAACAGCTCCGAGGACGGGGCTGTTTTATAATTTATTCTTCATCTGGTGTGAGGATCATTGGGATGATAATCGGTTCACGTTCTGTATTTTCATAAAGGAAGGGACGAATAGCGTTGACAATAGCACCATTGACAGATTGCACGCTGGCGTCCTTGTTTTTCAGTGCGATACGAATGGCATTGAAGAGGATGCGTTGGCTTTGGCGAATCAAGTCACCAGACTCTCTCATGTAGACAAAGCCTCGGCTGAGGATATCTGGACCAGACAGAATCATTTGTGATTTGAAGTCAACAGTTGCGACTGCTAGAACGACACCGTCTTCAGATAGATCGCGACGGTCTTTGAGGACAGCAGCACCGATTTCACCGATACGATTTCCATCGACATAGATGTCTTGGGCGTTGAAATGGCCTGCGATACGAGCTGAGTCAGCAGTAAGGGCAAGTACATCGCCATTGCTCATGATAAAGATATTGTCCTTCTCAACACCAGTATCCACCGCAAGTCCAGCGTGGACTTTTTGCATACGGTATTCACCATGGACAGGCATGAAGTATTTTGGCTTAATCAAGCGGAGCATAAGTTTTTGCTCTTGCTGACCACCGTGTCCAGATGTATGGATATTGTTCACTTTACCGTGGATAACTTCGACACCAGCTTCAGAAATGATGTTGATCAGCTTGTTGACGCTAGTCGTATTTCCAGGGATTGGGCTAGAAGAGAAGATAACGGTATCACCGGGCTGGAGTTGTACCTGACGGTGGGTTCCGTTGGCGATACGAGAGAGGGCAGCCATTGGCTCACCCTGACTACCTGTACAGAGGATAAGAATCTCGCCTGCAGGGTAGTCTTTGATTTCATTTGGCTCGATAAAGGTTCCCTTAGGAGCTTTGATGTAGCCAAGCTCGATTCCGTTGACAATGGCCTTTTCCATAGAGCGACCAAAGACCGCAATCTTACGTCCAGTCTTAACAGCAGCTTCTGTTGCTTGCTGGAGACGGAAGATATTTGAGGCAAAGGATGCAAAGATGATACGTCCTTCGATGCCTTGGATAATCTTCATGATGGACTGGCCAACGACTTTTTCAGAGTTGGTAAAGGTTGGCACTTCTGCATTTGTTGAGTCAGATAGGAGACAGAGAACGCCTTCTTCCCCAAGGGCTGCCATACGGTGCAAGTCCGCAGGTTCTCCAACTGGAGTAAAGTCGAACTTGAAGTCACCCGTACAAACGATTTTCCCTTGAGGAGTATGAATGACAATTCCCAAAGGCTCTGGAATAGAGTGAGTCGTTCTAAAGAAAGTTGCCTTGAGATTTTTAAAGGTCAACTCAGTGTTGTGGTTGATTTCGTAAAGTTTAGCGTTGCGCAAGAGGCCGTGTTCTTCGAGTTTCCCCCGGATCAAAGCCAAGGCAAGTGGTCCAGCATAGATAGGGACATTTGCTTGCTTGAGCAGGAATGGAATCCCACCGATGTGGTCCTCGTGTCCGTGTGTGATCAAGACAGCCTTGACGCGGTCGATATTGTCTACGATGTAAGAGTAATCAGGAATGACATAGTCGATACCCAGCAAGTCATCTTCTGGGAATTTAATCCCAGCATCGACGATGATAATCTCATCTTGGTATTCAATCCCGTATGTGTTTTTCCCGATTTCTCCCAGACCACCGATGGCAAAAACGCCGACTTCTTCAGGTTTAAGAGTGTAGGCCATATTAGAACTCCGTAATTTCGAAGGCGCCAGTTTCTTTTTCGTAATCTAGCAATTTGTCAGACAAGAGTTCGATATACTCGATATTGTACTCTGGGCGATTTTCTTCGACAAGTTGGCGAGCAGCGATACGGCCCTCAAGTTCTGAGCTGGCATCGATGTCTAGGTAAAGTGCGCGTGTTGTTTCACGGCGTGGGCTACGTTCTTTTGTTTCTTGATAAAAAACTTTGTAAATCATATAGTTCCTTTCTATTTACAGGTCAGCTTATTCCAAACTTTTAGCAGAGATTTGCTTGATTTCATTCCATTTTGTGTCTAAATTGACCTTGATTCGTTACAATTATTTCAATTATACCACAAAATGAAAAATTAGTAAAAGATGGAAACGAGAAAGTCGGGAGGGGAAGAGGGAGCAAAAGATAGATAGGATTCGTTCGGAGAGCGCTTAGGTGTTATAATTAAAGGGGAAATCTAAAGAGATAGTAGATTTAAGGGAGAATATAGTTCTAGTTTCATTAATCGTTGGAGTAGATGGTTGGGACAGAATGATATCTTTGAAAAAAGAAAAAGCTCTTGAGAAATCTCAAGAGCAAATAAAAAGGCTGAGACAAAATTAAGGGATCTTTCTGAGCAAGCTCAAGGGGCAGCACCTCTACCTGAAGCGAATGCATCGCAACCTTTGAATGACTTGTCACCAAATCAAACTCGATCTCAGCCTTTACTTAATTCTATCATCTATGAGGTTAAGAAGTCAATCTATAAGTATAACGATGTAGAAATAGCAAGATGGAGTGGAGTGCTTACTAAAAGGCAAAGACAAGCACTTAATTTAAGAGTAAGAAAAAAGAGAGGACGTATCTACACATGGGGTCTTTACAGCTCAAAGCTGAAGGCAGTCCCACACCCGTACCAGAAGTTGGTACCTTTGAACGCTCTGTTACCAGTCGCCCTACGTTATCCTCTCAATATTTATATTTTACTATAACTTACTGAGGGAATCAACTTTAAAAGTATCAAAAAGCTCCTGACCGAAGTCAAGAGCCGTCAAACACTGGGGGCGAATTGTTCAATCGCAATTCCAGTTCTTTAGAAACCAAAGTTTCAGGGATAGCACTGCAACCCGAAGAGTCAAAGACTCAACCTGATTTTCCTACCAGTGTTGAATTACATTTTAACATTGATAGACCAACATAGTCAACAGTTTATATAAAAATAGGAATACCAAAAGTAGGATTAAGAATGTTTAGTTTGTTTGAATTTGCGATAGGGTTGGCCTCTTGGTGTTTATAGTCTTTGTAGCCTGTTTCTAAGGGGGAATGCTCTGTTTGTACATCTGGGACACCGCAAAAAAAATTCCTTTAGAAGCTTGCTTTTGTGACGCTCTATTCAATTTTTATCCTCCTTGTAACCTATGTCGTTTGGTTTGTATTTTACTTTGGATTAAATGCTTAGATGCCCTGCTCATGCTGGGGCTTTTTGTTTGGGGGTAAAGAAAATTCCCATGTGCCAGCTTTTGTAGTATAATAGTAGGCAGACAAAAAGATAGGAATGTGTTATGAAAGTATTAGCTTTTGATACGTCCAGCAAGGCTCTTTCTCTCGCTATTTTAGAGGACAAGCAGGTTCTTGCCGAGACGACGATTAATATTAAGAAAAATCACAGTATTACCCTCATGCCTGCCATTGATTTTTTGATGGCAAGTTTGGACTGGACTCCCAAGGACTTGGATCGAATCGTGGTGGCAGAGGGGCCAGGTAGCTACACAGGTTTGCGAATCGCGGTAGCAACTGCCAAGACTTTGGCTCATACCCTGAACATTGAGTTAGTTGGTATGTCTAGCCTCTTGGCTCTGGTGCCCTACCAACAAGAAGGCTTGTTCGTTCCCTTGATGGATGCGCGTCGCAACAATGTTTATGCAGGATTTTATGAAAATGCCAAACCTGTCATGCCAGAAGCGCACCTATCTTTTGAAGAGGTGTTAGAGAAAGTTAAGGGTGCTAGTCAGGTAACCTTTGTCGGAGAAGTTGCCCCCTTTGTGGAGCAGATTCAAGAACACTTGCCAAGGACTAATTACAAAGAAACCTTGCCTAATGCAGCCAATCTTGCTCTTTTGGCTTGGGACAAGGAAGCAGACTCCTTGCATGATTTTGTGCCGAACTACCTCAAGCGTGTTGAGGCTGAGGAAAACTGGCTCAAGAACCATACCGAGTCTGGTAAGTCCTACATTAAACGCCTATGATAGAAATCAAACGAACTCACCAGCAACCTGATCTGGCTCAAGCCATCTACGCTGTTATGATAGCTGTTTACCCAGTCAGTCCTTGGACGCTGGAACAAATCCAAGCAGACCTGTCCCAAGACCAGACTTGGTATGCTCTAGCTTATGATGGGGAAGAAGTGATTGGCTTTCTAGCTGTGCAGGAGAATCTTTTTGAGGCAGAAGTCCTGCAAATCGCTGTCAAACAAACCTATCAGGGTCAGGGAATTGCATCAGCCTTGTTTGCTCAATTGCCGACAGACAAGGAGATTTTCCTCGAAGTCAGAAAGTCAAATCACCGAGCACAAGCATTTTACAAGAAAGAAAAGATGGCAGTCATCGCTGAGCGAAAGGCCTACTACCATGACCCAGTCGAGGATGCCATTATCATGAAGAGAGAAATAGATGAAGGATAGATATATTTTAGCATTTGAGACATCCTGTGATGAGACCAGTGTCGCCGTCTTGAAAAACGACGATGAGCTCTTGTCTAATGTCATTGCTAGTCAAATTGAGAGCCACAAACGTTTTGGGGGCGTAGTGCCAGAAGTAGCCAGTCGTCACCATGTCGAGGTCATTACAGCCTGCATCGAGGAGGCGTTGGCAGAAGCAGGGATTACCGAAGACGATGTAACAGCTGTGGCGGTTACCTATGGACCTGGCTTGGTGGGAGCTTTACTAGTTGGTTTATCAGCTGCTAAGGCCTTTGCTTGGGCACATGGACTTCCGCTGATTCCCGTTAACCACATGGCTGGTCACCTTATGGCAGCTCAGAGCGTGGAGCCTTTGGAGTTTCCCTTGCTAGCCCTCTTGGTCAGCGGTGGACACACAGAGTTGGTTTATGTTTCGGAGGCTGGTGACTACAAGATTGTTGGGGAAACGCGAGATGACGCGGTTGGTGAGGCCTATGATAAGGTCGGCCGTGTCATGGGCTTGACCTATCCTGCCGGTCGTGAGATTGACGAGCTGGCTCATCAGGGGCAGGATATTTATGACTTTCCTCGTGCCATGATTAAGGAAGATAATCTGGAGTTTTCATTCTCAGGTTTGAAATCTGCCTTTATCAATCTTCACCATAATGCCGAGCAAAAGGGAGAAAGTCTGTCTACAGAGGACTTGTGTGCATCCTTCCAAGCAGCTGTCCTGGATATTCTCATGGCAAAAACTAAGAAGGCTTTGGAGAAATACCCTGTTAAAACTCTAGTCGTGGCAGGTGGTGTGGCAGCCAATAAAGGTCTCAGAGAACGCCTAGCAACCGAAATCGCAGATGTCAAGGTCATCATTCCACCTCTGCGCCTCTGCGGAGACAATGCAGGTATGATTGCCTATGCCAGCGTCAGCGAATGGAACAAAGAAAACTTTGCAAGCTTGGACCTCAATGCCAAACCAAGTCTCGCTTTTGATACCATGGAATAAAGAGTCAGCTTAGGGCTGGCTTTTTTGCTCTCTTAAATGTCAGAATATTTTGACAAATAATTGTGAATAATGATATACTATATAAAAAATAGGAGGTGGTGAGATGATTGAGAGAATGGAGTTGGGAGAATTTTACAAGGAATTACGTTTGGCGAGAAAGCTCAAGCAGTCAGATGTGGCTTGTGCTGGTCTAACAGCCTCTCAGTTGTCCAAGTTTGAACTAGGGCAGTCTATGCTATCTGCGGATAAGTTGATCCTAGCCATCCAAGGGATCAATATGAATTTTGATGAGTTTGGTCATAAGCTAAACAATTATCAAGAATCCCTACATATGCAGATTGGTAGAAAGGTTGTGGATCGCTTTGCCCACCAAGATATAGCTGGTTTAGAGCAACTGTTGGAGGAAGTCGAGCAAGAACAGATGGCAGAGACCTATCGTCGTTTGAATGCCATTGTAATTAAAAACGCACTCCATTCCTTAAATAAGAACTATCCATTAGTAAAAGAAGATAGCGAGTTTTTGACTATCTATCTCTATGCTATTGAGTCTTGGACCTGGTTTGAACTCTATCTCTTTTGCAATACCATGCCCTTCTTGAGCAATCAAGATTTGATATTTTTATCGACCGCTTTAATTGAGAAATCTAGGGAATTTAAAGAGTTGGTACATAATCGATTGTATATGAAAAGTGGATTTCTGAATATTATATCAGAACTCATGGAGCGTAAACTTTTCTCTTATATCCCAATTTTTGAAGCTGAGCTAGAGAGCATGCTTCGTCCATACGATGTTTTTGAAAAAGTATTGTGGCAGTTTTTAAAGAAAATGAAGATTTTCCTTCAAACCAAAGGAAGCAATCAAAAAGAGATTGAAAGATTTATCCAATCTCTGCAAGTATTAGAAAATCCACAATTGCTAGCCCTCTTCGAATTGCGTTTGAAGCAATACAAAGAACTTATTGAGTAGTCAACAATTGCAAATCTGAAATTTCTATAAGAAAAAATATCAAACATGCGATTTTCTAAAATAAGCTAATTTTCGTGTTATACTATCCTTGTAAAGCACTTCAAGCAGATCCTAAGTCGCAGAAGTGGTTTATAGATGGGAATTCGTACAGTATATGTTTAATTATGAGCATACTGTAAATGGCTGGACTAAAAGTGAAACTTGGCGTCCTAGATAAAATGAGGTAAACGATGGAAAAACAAAGTCAGTTACAAATGTTAATTCATTCCCTATACAATAATAAAGAAATTAGCTTGACGGAAGAATTTAGGAAGCAATTGCTGGAAACAGCAAAACAGTTCTCTAGTACTAATGAAGATTTGTTAGCTGTACGTCTTTCTTTTGCCGTCTCTAAAGAATTGTTGAGCTTTAAAGGTGAACCGCCGACAGAGTTGTTGGATTTAGCAAAATTTGTCCAAAAGAAAGAAGCTAAATACAAGCAGGGAATAGTGTGGTCTGGTATTTTTAAGATATGATTTATTATAAAATACGGCATGAACATCATATAATGGATGAATCTGAATATGAGCAAGGCTTGGAGTTCAATATTAAACCAAGTCTTGTTTTCTATACACTGGAACTTTAAAAGGAGTTGTGATGAAAGTATTTCTTCAAAATAGAAATTTTAGGCAATTAACCATCAACCAGTGGATTTCAACGGTTGGGGATACGATTTTTTATCTGGCCTTTTTGAATTATGTGGCAGATGCATCTTTTGCCCCTTTGGCGATTTTACTGATCACGATTTCAGAAACCCTTCCTCAAGTTCTGCAAATCTTTCTGGGAGTTTTGGCGGATTTTCAACATCATCGTGTCCTAAAATATACAATGATTAGTTTTGCAAAATTTTTGCTTTACTCTATCGTTTCTTTATCACTTTCAGGGCAGTCCTTTTCCTTGTTATTAGTAGCATTTATTTGTCTGATTAACCTCTTATCTGACACATTGAGTTATTTTTCAGGCGCCATGCTCACTCCGATTTTCATTAGAATTATTGGGCAAGACCATCTGGCAGAAGCTATTGGATTTAAACAGTCAACTGTTAGTTTAGTGAAAACAATCAGTAATATTCTAGGAGGAGTCTTACTAGGTATTCTATCTATCCAGTCTATTTCCTTACTGAATGCTCTGACCTTTTTAATCGCATTTTTAGGTATTCTTTTCATAAAAACAGACCTCTTGAAAGTAGAAAAAACGATTAGCTATCAAGAAGGACTCTCTGTAAAATCCTTTTGCCAGCATCTGCTCCAATCATCAAAATTGATATGGAATATGAATAAGGTGCTCTTGGTTTTGTTTATTATCTCTATTAGTCAAGCAGTGATAAATGTTACAGTTCCTGTTTCTACTCTGTTTTTGAGGAATCAGCCCTTTTTGAATTTACAAACAGGTCAATCTCTTGCCTTGTTATCCACCCTTGAATTGTCAGCCCTTATTGTCGGAAGCCTTGTGAGTGGCTATCTGAAGAATACAATCTCCATAAAACTAGCCCTATATGCCTCGCTTATTATCCAATTACTCCTTTTAGTTGGCTTTGTGGCAGTTCGTTTTGACTGGATTCTTATCTTTAGTGCCTTGGATGCCTTTTTCGCAGGTATCCTCTCTCCTCGATTACAGGAACTCATTTTTAAACAAATACCTGAGGAGTCAATGGGAGCAGTTCAATCCTCTATCGGTGCCATTACAGTTGTTTTACCTAGCTTATTTACAATAGCTTTGGTAACCATTGCTACTAGCTTTGGAACTCTGGCAGTTAGCTTTGTTTTATTGCTATTTCTTCTAGCTGCCTTTATCATACTCTTGAATATCCGTGAAAACATTTAGCGAAGAATGTGTATATTATATGTTTGAGACTGGATTCCAGTCTGTTTATGATGGCTACAATCAGCAGACTGTTAAATTTTTGAGAAAGTTGCTTGACATTTCAGACCAATCGGTTTATAATTAAAAAATGTAGAGATAAATACATGAGAAAAGAAGAAAAAACAAGACTACGAAGAGAGAAAATCATTACCGCTGCTTTGTTTGAATTTGCTACAAAAGGCTATCAAGGTTTTGTCATCAATGAACTTTGTAAAGTGGATGGTATTTCCAAAGGAGTTTTGTATCATAATTTTTCAGGGGAATCAGACCTCTATCTAACTTGTTTTCAGGAGAGTTTTGAGAAAGCTTTGGCAGTGTTTCTGGGGGTGGAAGGTCAAGTGCCCTCCTTAGCTGATTATATGGAAAGACGTCACCAATTTTATCAGCAATACCCAGAACATAGCCACATTTTCTTTGAGGCAATGATTGCGACACCAGAAGAATTGGAAGCAGACATTGCACCACAGAAAGCTATCTTTTTGGACTTGAATGAACAAGTTTGTCAAAAACTTATATCAGAATCCAAACTGAAAGAGCATATTGATGAGAAACGAGCTATGGACTATCTGCGATTGATTCAGGATATGTTTCGTTCCTATTATTTAACTGTTTCGTCAGATAGCAGTTTGCCTGACTTGGTTTCAGGATATGAACATCAATTATCACAGGTTTTGGATATGATGATTTATGGAATACTAGAGGAAGATTCCTCTAAAAAAGGAGAAAAATAATGTCGAAAATTTGGAAATGGTTGTTACTAATTGCGGGTATTTTTGCAGTTTTTGTAGGTTTTAATATGTTTGCACATCCTCTTATTAGCTTGGCTTCCATGACTTTCTGGTTTGCACTTGTATTTGCAGTTCAAGGGATTTCTGAGATTGTACAATACTTCAAATCAGAAGAAAAGCATGGCTGGAATTTATTTGGAGGAATTGTTACCCTCATCCTCGCTCTTACCTTGTTCTCAGGTAGCTTTATTGAAATGGTAACATTTGTACCATTTATCATTTCTTTATGGGCCTTGACAAATGGTATTACAAAAACTATCGTTGGTTTCAAGGTTCGTAAGACGGATAAATCGGTAGGTACCCCTCTAGTTTGGATGGGGATTTTAGGAATCGTAGCAGGTTTAATCATGATGGGACACCCATTGATGACCGGTCTCTATATTAGTTACACCATTGCCTTTGTCTTTATTTATCAAGGTATTGTGGCAATTGTTCAATTCTTCAAGATTAAATAAGAATAAAATGGAGTCTGTCTGATTACAATCAGCAGACTTTTTTCTCTTTCCTGAATGTGTTATAATAGTCCATGCTATGGCTGGAGCCTTTTCAGCCTACTTATACTCTTCGAAAATCTCTTCAAACTGCGTCAGCTTCTATCTGCAACCTCAAAACAATGTTTTGAGCAACATGTGGCCAGCTTTCTAGTTTGCTCTTTGATTTTCATTGAGTATTATTAAGACAATATGAGGAGAAAGATGAAAGAAAAAGGATTTTGGGAGGGGGCGCAGGCGGCCATGCCAACGGCCCTTGGTTATGTCAGTATTGGCTTGGCCTGTGGGATTATTGGTGCGCCCTATGTGACACCTGTTGAGATGGGCTTGATGAGCCTCTTTGTTTATGCTGGGAGTGCCCAGTTTGCCATGTTGGCACTGATTGCGGTTCAAGCACCTGTGGCAGCTATTGCTATGACGGTCTTTTTGATTAATTTGCGTCTCTTTTTGCTGAGCTTACACGCATCGACCTATTTCCGTCATACCAGTCTCTGGCAAAATATTGGTATGTCTAGTCTCTTGACAGATGAGACCTACGGCGTTTTGATGGGCGAATTGGCCCATACAGACAAGGTCAATCCTATGTGGATGCACGGAAACAATCTCAACAGCTATGTGGCTTGGCTTGTGGGAACAGTTGTCGGAACGGCTCTAGGTGGCCTGCTACCAAATCCAGAAATCTTTGGTTTGGACTTTGCTTTGGTTGGGATGTTTATCGGGATTTTTGCTTCGCAATTCCAGATTATGCAAAGACGGATTCCAGTCCGCAATCTGCTCATTATCCTAGCAGTTGTTGCGGTGTCCTTCTTTTTACTCTTGACAGTGGTGTCTCAGTCGCTAGCTGTTCTGTTTGCGACGTTACTTGGTTGTAGTATGGGGGTGGTCTTAGATGGTCAGTAAGTATCTTTTATTAGCAGTTATTTTCTCTGGCTTGGTGACTTGGATTCCCCGTATGATTCCCTTCATCTTGGTCAAGTATAAGGGCTTGCCTGCTATCGTTGAGCGTTTTTTGAAATTCTTGCCCGTTTCCATTATCTTTGCCTTGATTCTGTCAAGCGTAGTGACAGGTAAGGTTGGGAGCCTTCCTCAAATCAAATGGCTGGATTTCTTAGCAGTCTTTCCAACAGCTTGGGTAGCCTTTCGTTATCGCAATCTAGTCGGAACAGTTCTCTTTGGAGTGGTCTTAATTGCACTCTTGCGTTTGGTCTTTTAATACTCTTCGAAAATCAAATTCAAACCACGTCAGCGTCGCCTTACCGTACTCAAGTACAGCTTGCGGCTAGCTTCCTAGTTTGCTCTTTGATTTTCATTGAGTATAAATCAGCCATAAAGAAAACCTATCACAGAGATAGATATCATATAATGGCGTAAATGCTCTTTTTCTGTTAAGATTATAAGGTATTCTATTTTGGAGGAAATGACATGAAAAAAATCGTTAAATACTCATCTCTTGCTGCCTTAGGACTTGTTGCTGCAGGTGTGCTAGCAGCTTGCTCAGGTGGTGCTAAGAAAGAAGGAGAAGCAGCTAGCAAGAAAGAAATTATCGTTGCAACCAATGCTACACCAAAACCATTCAACTATGAAGAAAATGGCGAATTGACTGGTTACGAAATTGAAGTGGTTCGCGCTATCTTTAAAGATTCTGACAAATATGATGTCAAGTTTGAGAAGACAGAATGGTCAGGTGTCTTTGCAGGACTTGATGCTGACCGTTACAATATGGCTGTTAGCAACATCAGCTACACTAAAGAACGTGCTGAAAAATACCTTTATGCAGCTCCAACTGCTAAAAACCCTAACGTTCTTGTAGTGAAAAAAGATGACCCTAGCATCAAATCGCTTGATGATATCGGTGGAAAATCAACAGAAGTTGTTCAAGGGACAACATCTGCTAAACAGCTAGAAGACTACAACAAACAACATTCAGATAATCCAACTGTCCTAAAGTATACTAAAGCGGACTTCCAACAAATCATGGGACGCTTGAGCGATGGCCAGTTTGACTACAAGATTTTTGATAAAATCGGTGTTGAAACAGTCATCAAGGACCAAGGTTTGGACAACTTGAAAGTTATTGAACTTCCAAGCGACCAACAACCTTACGTTTACCCACTTCTTGCCAAAGGTCAAGATGAGTTGAAAACATTTGTAGACAAACGTATCCAAGAACTCTACAAAGATGGAACTCTTGAAAAGTTGTCTAAACAATTCTTTGGAGACACTTACCTACCAGCAGAAGCTGATATTAAATAATTTTTTGAAATCATCCATTCTGAATCAGGTGGGTGATTTCTCAATTTTTAAGTATATAGTTTTAAACTATATATCTGATTATCTAATAACAATTTGTGAAATCAAACAAATTGTGAGATACTAGTACGGTATTATTTTTAAGGAGAAAGAATCATGAAAATTAAAAAATGGCTTGGTGTAGCAGCCCTTGCTACAGTCGCAGGTTTGGCTCTTGCAGCTTGCGGAAACTCAGAAAAGAAAGCAGACAATGCAACAACTATCAAAATCGCAACTGTTAACCGTAGCGGTTCTGAAGAAGCTCGTTGGGATAAAGTTCAAGAATTAGTTAAAAAAGACGGTATTACTTTGGAATTTACAGAGTTCACAGACTACTCACAACCAAACAAGGCAACTGCTGATGGCGAAGTAGATTTGAACGCTTTCCAACACTATAACTTCTTGAACAACTGGAACAAAGAAAACGGAAAAGACCTTGTAGCGATTGCAGATACTTACATCTCTCCAATCCGTCTTTACTCAGGTTTGAATGGAAGTGACAACAAGTACACTAAAGTAGAAGACATCCCAGCAAACGGAGAAATCGCTGTACCAAACGACGCTACAAACGAAAGTCGTGCACTTTACTTGCTTCAATCAGCTGGCTTGATTAAATTGGATGTTTCTGGAACTGCTCTTGCAACAGTTGCTAACATCAAAGAAAATCCAAAGAACTTGAAAATCACTGAATTGGATGCTAGCCAAACAGCTCGTTCATTGTCATCAGTTGACGCTGCCGTTGTAAACAATACCTTCGTTACAGAAGCAAAATTGGACTACAAGAAAGCACTTTTCAAAGAACAAGCTGATGAAAACTCAAAACAATGGTACAACATCATCGTTGCGAAAAAAGATTGGGAATCATCACCTAAGGCTGATGCTATCAAGAAAGTGATCGCAGCTTACCACACAGATGACGTGAAAAAAGTTATCGAAGAAACATCAGACGGTTTGGATCAACCAGTTTGGTAATAAGAAACAGGGAGGTGGGAGAGAAAATTCCACCTCTTGCTTTTGTATAGAGCATGGATTGTCAGGAAGAGTAGTTCATAGAAAGGTAGAGAGAAAATGGTTTTTCCTAGTGAACAAGAACAGATTGAAAAATTTGAAAAGGATCATGTGGCCCAGCATTATTTTGAGGTTTTGCGTACCCTGATTTCTAAGAAATCGGTCTTTGCCCAGCAGGTTGGACTCAAGGAAGTCGCAAATTATCTTGGTGAGATTTTCAAGCGTGTGGGGGCTGAAGTGGAGATTGATGAGACTTATACAGCGCCCTTTGTCATGGCGCATTTCAAGAGTTCGCGTCCAGATGCCAAGACCTTGATTTTCTATAACCACTATGACACTGTGCCAGCGGATGGGGATCAGGTCTGGACAGAGGAGCCCTTTACGCTTTCGGTCCGCAATGGCTTCATGTATGGACGTGGGGTTGACGATGATAAGGGTCACATCACAGCTCGTTTGAGTGCTTTGAGAAAATACATGCAGCACCATGATGACCTGCCTGTCAATATCAGTTTTATCATGGAGGGAGCGGAGGAATCGGCTTCGACAGACCTGGATAAGTATCTAGAAAAGCATGCGGATAAACTCCGTGGTGCGGATTTATTGGTCTGGGAACAAGGAACCAAAAATGCCTTGGAACAGCTGGAAATTTCTGGTGGAAATAAGGGGATTGTGACCTTTGATGCCAAGGTTAAAAGTGCTGATGTGGATATCCACTCTAGTTATGGTGGGGTTGTGGAGTCAGCTCCCTGGTACCTCCTTCAAGCCCTACAGTCTCTTCGTGCCGCAGATGGTCGTATCTTGGTTGAAGGTTTGTACGAAGAAGTACAAGAGCCAAATGAACGTGAATTGGCTTTGGTGGATATCTATGCTCAACGAAATCCAGGAGAAATCAGCCAGATTTATGGTTTGGAATTGCCTCTCTTACAAGAGGACCGCGCAGACTTTCTAAAACGTTTCTTTTTCGAGCCAGCTCTTAATATCGAAGGGATTCAGTCAGGTTATCAAGGACAAGGAGTCAAAACGATATTACCTGCAGAAGCCAGTGCTAAGCTAGAGGTTCGTTTGGTTCCTGGCCTAGAACCGCATGATGTTCTGGAAAAAATTCGGAAACAGCTAGACAAAAATGGCTTTGATAAGGTAGAATTATACTATACCTTGGGAGAGATGAGTTATCGCAGCGATATGAGCGCACCAGCCATTCTCAATGTAATCGAGTTGGCCAAGAAATTCTATCCACAGGGCGTTTCAGTCTTGCCGACGACAGCGGGGACAGGGCCTATGCATACGGTCTTTGATGCCCTAGAGGTGCCAATGGTGGCCTTCGGTCTAGGAAATGCCAACAGCCGAGACCACGGTGGAGATGAAAATGTGCGAATCGCCGATTACTACACCCATATTGAATTAGTAGAGGAGCTGATTAGAAGCTATGAGTAGAGACATTATCAAGTTAGATCAGATCGATGTGACTTTTCACCAAAAGAAGAGAACCATCACAGCGGTCAAGGATGTGACCATTCACATTCAAGAAGGGGATATCTACGGAATCGTTGGATATTCTGGAGCAGGGAAATCAACCCTTGTACGGGTGATTAACCTCTTGCAAAAACCATCTGCAGGGAAAATTACCATTGACGACGATGTGATTTTTGATGGTAAGGTGACCTTGACAGCAGAGCAGTTGCGTCGTAAACGTCAGGATATTGGAATGATTTTCCAGCATTTCAATCTGATGAGTCAAAAGACGGCAGAGGAGAATGTAGCCTTTGCCCTCAAACACTCTGGGCTTAGCAAGGAAGAAAAGAAGGCTAAAGTAGCTAAGTTGTTGGACTTGGTTGGCTTGGCAGATCGTGCTGAAAACTATCCTTCACAACTATCTGGAGGACAAAAGCAACGTGTGGCTATTGCGCGTGCTTTGGCAAATGATCCAAAAATCTTGATTTCAGACGAATCAACGTCTGCCCTTGACCCTAAGACAACCAAGCAGATTTTGGCCTTGTTGCAAGATTTGAACCAAAAATTAGGCTTGACTGTTGTCTTAATTACGCATGAAATGCAGATTGTCAAAGATATTGCCAACCGTGTAGCAGTTATGCAGGATGGGCATTTGATTGAAGAGGGAAGTGTCCTTGAAATCTTCTCAGACCCTAAACAACCTTTGACTCAAGACTTTATCTCAACAGCTACAGGTATTGACGAAGCCATGGTCAAAATCGAGAAGCAAGAAATTGTGCAACATCTGTCTGAAAACAGTCTTTTAGTGCAACTCAAGTATGCAGGTGCTTCAACAGACGAGCCACTTTTGAATGAATTGTACAAGCATTACCAAGTAACGGCTAATATTCTCTATGGGAATATCGAAATTCTTGATGGCACTCCTGTTGGAGAATTGGTTGTGGTCTTGTCAGGTGAAAAAGCAGCGCTAGCAGGTGCTCAAGAAGCCATTCGTCAGGCAGGCGTACAGCTAAAAGTATTGAAGGGAGGACAGTAAGATGGAATCATTGATTCAAACCTATTTGCCAAATGTCTATAAGATGGGCTGGGCTGGTCAGGCAGGCTGGGGAACAGCCATCTACCTAACCCTCTATATGACAGTTCTTTCCTTCATCATCGGAGGGTTCTTGGGGCTAGTTGCAGGTCTCTTCCTTGTCTTGACAGCGCCAGGTGGTGTCTTGGAAAATAAAGTCGTTTTCTGGATTTTGGATAAAATCACCTCTATTTTCCGTGCGGTTCCATTTATCATTCTCTTGGCAGTCTTGTCACCCTTCTCTCATCTAATCGTAGGAACAAGCATTGGTCCAAATGCGGCTATTGTACCCCTATCTTTTGCAGTCTTTGCCTTCTTTGCCCGTCAAGTACAGGTTGTCTTGGCTGAGCTAGATGGTGGTGTCATTGAGGCGGCTCAAGCTAGCGGAGCGACATTCTGGGATATCGTAGGTGTTTACCTATCAGAAGGTCTTCCAGATTTGATCCGTGTGACGACTGTGACCTTGATTTCCCTTGTTGGGGAAACAGCCATGGCCGGTGCGGTTGGAGCTGGTGGTATCGGTAACGTGGCCATCGCTTATGGATTTAACCGCTACAATCATGATGTGACCATCTTGGCAACCATCATTATCATTTTGATTATCTTTACAATCCAATTCTTGGGAGATTTCTTGACTAAGAAATTGAGCCATAAATAAAGAGAATTAGGCAATCTGTACATCATTCATAGGAGTTTAAGGTATAGTCCATACTTAAAATTCTCTGTACTGGTTGCTATCAATTGTTACTTTTATGAGTAAGAGAGTTAAGAATTGTGGGGAGTCAATATGCAAAATCTGGGAGAAGTTTTTAAAGAATTGAGAAAGAGTCGGAATGTATCCCTACAGGAGGCGACGGGAGGAGAGTTTACTTATTCCATGCTGAGCAAATTTGAGCGTGGAGAAGCAGACTTATCATCTATGAAATTGATTACTGCCTTAGATAACATCCACTCTGATTTGAATGAATTTATGTACTTGGTACGTGGTTTTTCTCAGAAAAAGGTTTTGGCTTTTCAAGAAAATCTCTGGGATCTATATGACAGAGAAGGGATTGATTCTCTCCAATCCTTGTATGAAGAGACGACTAAAAAGTACAGATCAAGTGCTAAAAAAAGCTATCTTTTACAAATGATTCGTATCAAAAGCCTTCTCGTATTTTTTGATTCAGAGATAAGGGCAACGGATGAAGAACTGACTTTTCTCTATGACTATTTTTTTACTATTGATATCTGGGGAAATTATGAATTGGAATTATTTTCAACGATTTCTACTTTGTTCCCTCTGCCCCTCTATTTTAAATATTCTAGGGAGATGTTACAAAAGACAGATTTATTAGGCTCTTTACCTAGTAACAAAGTCGGTATTGATACCATTTTGATTAATGGACTCTTTAAAGCGATAGAGGAAAAGGATAAATTAAAAGCAGACTATTTTGTTTTTCAGATTGAAAAACGAGAATTGCCAGAGTCTGAAGCCTATCTTAAAATTATTTATATGATTGCTAAAGGGTATTATGATACTATTTTTAATGTAAAAAATAAGGGTCTTGAAAAAATCCAGAGAGGCATTACAATCTTACAAGATTTAGAGTATATAGATGGTGCAAGATATTATGAAAACTATTTTGCAAATCAGCTCTCAAATGAAGATTTGTAATATATTCTCATTACATCGACCGATGAAAAATAAATTGCCTTGTAGATGGATTGATAATTCTAGTATCTAGGAGCTAGAGTTCCTATTTTCAGAAAAAATATATTACAAAAAAGTGGGGACTCCCGCTTTTTTTGTTAGACTGATTTCAATAGAATACTCTTTGAAATGTGAGAAAGGCCTATTATGAAACTATTCTTAAAACATCATTTATTTAGGATACTTACCTTATCAAGGTTTTTGAGCTCAAGTGGAGCTTATATTTATAATCTGGTATTTATCGTTTATGCTGCGAGTCTACCCTTTAAAAATATAGCTGTATTTATGGCGAATATGATTACGATTTTACCTTTCCTATTTACTTTTTATGTTGGGATTAAGGCTGATCATACTCGGAATAAAGCAGGGACAATTATCTGGGTTGGTTGTGTGCAAAGTCTACTATTTCTTTTGATTGCTAGTGTGATTCATGACCAGAACTTCGTAACGTTTGCTTTTATCTGTATGGTTAATATCTGTTCGGATGTTTTATCAGATTATACAGCAGGTCTTCGTATGCCGATTATCCAGCATAATATTTCGGAAGATAAGCTCTATGAAGCTTATTCCTTTACTCAGTTTGTCTCCTATTTATCAAATCTAGGAGGTCAAGCCTTAGGAGTGTGGTTACTCACAACAAGCCACCAAAATTTTTCTTTTGTTGCAATTGTGAATGCTGGCTTCTTTTTACTATCTTCTCTTATTTTGTTCAAAAATAGAAGAGAATTGACGTATTTGTCTGTAACGGTAGAGAATGAGTCGATTAGTTTACTTCAACAAGTTAAGGCAATCTATGCGGACATGGATGATATCTTTAGGCAAAGAGAAAGTAAATCTTTGTTTAAAATGATCCTTGTCATTTTGGTAATGAATACTTTGGGAGGAGCTGTTGGAGGTATTTATCACTTTTACTTATTAGACCATACTATCTATCATCTCAGCTATGCTCAAGCCCTATTTTTAATTGAATGTGTTAGCTTGGGAGGAGCTATTCTTGGTAGCTTAACTCCCCATGATTATTTTGGGAAATGGTCTTTTTCAAGCTTGTTATCGCTCAATGCAATTCTGTTTGTCTTGCTGGCTACTGCTAATATTTTAGATTTCTCTCCTCTAGTAGGTGTTGCCTGCTTAGCCTTTGTCATGTATTTGATGTCGAAATCAATGCCTAAATTAGATACTTTGTTACTGTCTAATTTGAGTGCGGATGTATTAGCTAGGAGTAATAATCTCTTGAGTATGATTTTTTCCCTAACATTACCCTTGGGAATGTCTGTATTTTCATTCTTAGCTTTACAAGATATCAGGCTTTGTTGGTGGGTGTTTTTAGTAGTGAGTGTGATAGGGTTGATTTTATCCCTAGAAAAAAGAAGTTTTTCAGGTAAAAAATTTTAACCGAGGAAGCCCAGACTTACTAGAAGGCCTTCCAGATTTGATTCGTGTGACGACTGTGATCTTTTTCCCTTGTTGGGGAAACAGCCATGGCGGGGGCAGTTGGAGCTGGTGGTATTGGTAACGTAGCCATCGCTTATGGAGCTATACTCTTCGAAAATTTCTTCAAACTACGTCAGCTTTGCCTTGCCGTAGGTATATGTAACTGACTTCGTCAGTCTTATCTCCAATCTCAAAACAGTGTTTTGAGCAACCTGCGGCTAGCTTCCTAGTTTGCTCTTTGATTTTCATTGAGTATTAACCCTTACAATCACGATGTGACCATATTGGCGACTATCATTATCATTTTGATTATCTTTGCAATCCAATTCTTGGGAGATTTCTTGACTAAGTCTTGAGTCATAAATAAAAAGAGCCGTGTGGCTCTTTTTTATTGACTAGATTTTCTGCGCAAATTTTTTACTCAAGGCTTGTCCAATCAAGGCACCCAATAGGGCTCCGATGACTACACTTGCGATAAATAGAAGGATGGTTCCAGGATTTGGAGCAACCATGATACGGTCGATATATTCTTGGGATTTTCCTCTTGCCAGAAGGGTAGCCATATAGGCTTTGGGGGCAATCCACATAATCAAGATTGGACCTGTTGAACTAAAGGCAAAGAGAATGAAAGAAAGGAAATTCTTTGTTTGGTCCTTGTATTTTCCTAGGCTAGCTACTCCATCTGCTAGGAGGCCACAGATAATTCCAGGAAGAAAGGCACCGGCACCGTGTTTAGTTCCCAAGAAAAAGAGGGCAATGACAAGTCCGATAGTGGTAATGGCTCCAAAACGCGGAACTTTTGCGATTAGCATCATATAGGCGCTACCGCCGACAAGGGCAGTAAAGGCAGGCGCATAAAACATGTTTCCAGTTTGGTCAAAGAGATTGCCCAAAAGGACACCAATCCCCATGCAGAGGAAGTAAAGAACTGCAAAAAGCAGTGTAGTTAAGATAGATTTCTTCATGAATTGTCTCCTGATAATTTTTTCACAATTCTCATTTTACCATGGTTTGGTGGGATTGTAAATGGATAGTAGAAGTTTTTGAAAACGCTTGAAATATGATATAATGGTTTCATAGTTATTTTTAGGGGGATATCATGGGGAGATTTTTAGACTTTGTCTTTAATCGTTTCTTTTTAGGGATGATTGCGACAGCCTTCTTTTGGCTATTAACATTGGCAGGAGGGATTATTCTTGGTCTAGCGCCGGCTAGTGCCACCTTGATGAGCTTGTATGCAGAACATGGTTATAGCTTTCGGGAATACAGTTTAAAGGAAGCTTGGTCTCTTTACAAGCAAAATTTTGTCTCAAGCAACCTGATTTTCTATAGCTTTTTAGGGGTGGATTTGATTTTAATCTATGGCTTGTATCTCTTGGTGCAATTGCCTCATCAGACTATTGTTCATTTGATTGCGACATTTTTGAATGTTCTAGTAGTTGCCCTGCTCTTTTTGGCCTATACAGTATCTTTGAAATTACAAGTTTATTTTGATTTGTCCTATCGAAATAGTCTCAAACTATCTTTGATTGGTATCTTTATGAGTCTAGCAGCTGTGGCTAAGGTTCTCCTTGGGACAGTGCTACTTGTGGCAATTGGCTACTATATGCCTGCTCTTCTCTTCTTTGTAGGAATTGGGATGTGGCATTTCTTTATCAGTGATATGTTGGAACCGGTCTATGAAAGTATCCATGAAAAATTGGCGACAAAATAGAATGAAGCAGTTTTGGCTACATACGCTTCTGCGAACCTACAGTTCAGTTATGATCATTATTATTGCGAGTTTTGCAATCTTACTCTCCTATGCTGACTGGGATTCAAGGGAAAAGGAAGCCCAGAGAGTAGCCCAGCGCGTAACTACTCGAACAGTCGAAGAGGTGGAGTATTATTATCGCGAATCAGCCCAACTAGCGCAGGATTTAGTAGACAATCAAGCCCGCATACAAGGGGTTTATAAGTATTTTAGTCTATCAACATCTGAGTATTTTTATTGGCTGTTGGAGCATCAAGCTGCTTCGTCAACTTCTATTTCTCTGTATGAAAATATTGATGATCTTTATGTCCAAAATGACTATATAACGGGTGTTGCAATCGTCTTACAGGACTTTAAAGAAGTGTATGTTTCGAGCAGAAACGAGAGAGGTGGTCATACGGTACTTGCGGAAGGCTTTAAACCGGAGGCCAATAGTTTTGGAGTTCCTATTTTAGACCCAGCGACGGATCAATCTATAGGGGTTGTTTACATCTCCTTGGATCCAGAAATCTTATACCATGCTGTGGACAATACCCGAGGTCATATCCCGATGGCAGTTACTGTGACTTCACCTTTTGATACGGAGATTTTTCATATTGGTGAGAGGGTCAATAGGGAGCATGAGAACTGGTTTGTTGGTGTGACCTCTCATGGTTATCAGGTTCAGGTGGCAGTTCCCAAAAACTTTGTTTTGCAAGGAACAGTGACCAGCTCTGCTTTGATTGTAGGCTTGAGCCTTCTCTTTATTGTCATTCTCTATCTGACTTTGAGGCAGACCTTTGCCAATTATCAAAAGCAGGTAGTGGATTTGGTGGATTCCATCCAAGCTATTGCCCAAGGGGAGGAAGGTCTTCGCATTGATACTCTTGAAAAGGATCAGGAATTGCTCCTAATCGCAGAGACCACCAATGATATGTTGGATCGCTTGGAAAAGAATATCCATGATATTTATCAGCTAGAGCTTAGTCAAAAAGATGCCAATATGCGAGCCCTACAAGCTCAAATCAATCCTCATTTTATGTATAATACGCTGGAATTTTTGCGCATGTATGCAGTTATGCAGAGTCAAGATGAGTTGGCAGATATCATTTATGAGTTTAGCAGTCTCTTGCGGAACAATATTTCTGGCGAAAGAGAAACTCTTCTCAAACAGGAATTAGAATTTTGCCGTAAATACAGCTATCTCTGCATGGTTCGCTATCCTAAATCCATTGCTTATGGTTTCAAGATAGACCCAGAATTAGAGAATATGAAGATTCCTAAGTTCACCTTACAACCGCTGGTAGAAAACTATTTTGCGCATGGTGTTGACCACAGGCGGACAGATAATGTGATTAGCATCAAGGCTCTCAAACAGGATGGCTTTGTAGAAATTTTGGTGGTCGATAATGGCCGTGGAATGCCGACTGAAAAGCTGGCAAGTATTCGAGAAAAATTAAGTCAGAGACATTTTGAACACCAGGCGAGCTATAGTGCAAAAAGGCAGTCTATCGGGATTACCAATGTACATGAGCGTTTTGTGCTCTATTTTGGGGACCGCTATGCCATTACTATAGAGTCTGCGGAGCAAGCAGGTGTTCAGTATCGTATTACAATTCAAGATGAGTAGAAAGGGAGAAAATGTATAAAGTATTATTAGTAGATGATGAGTACATGGTGACAGAAGGTCTGAAGCGTTTGATTCCCTTTGATAAGTGGAATATGGAGGTCGTCGCAACAGCCAGTCATGCCGATGAAGCTCTCGAATATGTCCAGGAAAATCCAGTAGATGTGGTCATTTCCGATGTCAATATGCCAGATAAGACAGGGCTTGAGATGATCAAGGAAATGAAAGAGATGTTACCAGATGCTGCCTATATCCTGCTCTCGGGTTATCAGGAGTTTGATTACGTAAAAAGAGCCATGAACCTTAGTGTTGTGGACTATCTGGTCAAGCCAGTAGATAAGGTAGAGTTAGGTAATCTGCTAGAGAAGATTGCGGGTCAGCTCGGCGAGAGAGGAAAGAAAAGTCAAACCCTCAGTCAAGATTTAGATGAGGCTGGATTTGTCAGTTATTTAGGAGGTAAGGAGAATTGGTGGATAGGTCTATCCAAGGAAAAACAAGGCTCTTTCACCATTCCCTACTATGTCTTGGGGCAAGACTGGCAGATTTTTATTTCTGACCAACCCCTAGAAGGTTTAGTTGTTACTCCCTTTGAAGCTCCTTATCAAGAACACTTTGAACGCTGGAAGCTGAATGCTGAGAAAGCCCTCTTTTACGGTTCTGTAAATCTAAAACAGTCTGAGAGTCTCTTTGCCTATTACGAACCGATTTATAGGGTTATCATTCAGGGAAATCTTAATCAAATCGTAGAAGAGTTAAATCTCTTGGAGAAGGTAGTTCTTGAAAATACACCCCGTGTTCCAATTACCAAGCAGCTTTTTATCCAGTTTGTCATGGATGTCTTTCACTTGTTTGAACATCTCAAAGCTGATGATATGACGGACATTGTCAAAACGATTCATGCTATTCAATCCTTCGATGAATTGGTTCCTTATATCAAGGAAACTCTGACTCGATTCTTTGGACAATATCGGATGAATGAAAATGTGGTTAGTGTGCTAGAAGTCATTGGGCGTGATTATCAGAAAGAACTTTCCCTCAAGGATATCAGTAAGGATCTCTTTATCAATCCTGTCTATCTGGGACAGTTGATTAAGCGAGAAACCAATTCGACCTTTGCAGAGCTTTTAAACAAACAACGCATCAAGGCTGCCCAACAGCTCTTGCTTTCAACTAGTGACAGTATCGAAGATATTTGTTATGCTGTTGGTTACAGTAATGTTGGATATTTCTATAAAGTGTTCCGAAAATTGTGCGGAAAATCGCCAAAAGCTTACCGAAAACAGGTAGAAACGACACTATAATATTTGTATCCCTTTACAAAAAGTGCTATAATATCAATAATAACATCAGGAGGTTCTATCATGAAAAAGAAACCAATTTATCTATGGGTCTTACTGATTTTTTCAGCCTTACTCTCAGCAATGTCACTATTTGGAATCATATCTCCAGTACCTACTGCGGAGGGTATGAACAATCTAGAAACATCAGCATCAGGTGTTAATGCTACTTATGCTAAGGAGCTCGTTGCTTACACCATTAAGGTATCGGAGCATGGTCATTCTATCTTCAACATTCTCTTGGTTGTCTTATCTGTTATTCTGGTGGTTGTGTCTTTGGTTTTCCTTGTTCGTAAAAACATCCAATTGGCTAACTACACTTATCTTGCTTATGTCTTCGTTGCCATCGTTGGTTCTATCTACAACTTTATCGGCGTTCAGGATGCGGTTTTACTTTTTACAGACCCTAACATCCGTATAGGAGCGGAGCTTGGTGCCAAAGGTTCTGCTATTTTTGGGATCGTACTCAATGTTATCTTCCTAGCAATCGTCTTCTATAAAATGTGGCGTCAGCAAAAAGAATTGACAGAAACTCAAGAAGAGGAAGAACTTGCCTAAGAGTTGACAAAGCATAACTATCAAGATACAATCTTGGTAGTTATTTTTTATGATTTAAAAAAAGGAGGAGAACATGAAAAAAGTTTCCTTGGTCTACATCAGTCTGAGCGGAAATACGGAGAGTTTTGTGACGCGCTTGAAAGACTATCTCTTGTCCCAGTACGAGGGAATTGAGGTTCAAAAGATTCATATCAAGGATTTGGTCAAAGAAGGCCAAGATTTCTATGAAATGGACCATCCCTATGTTGCTTTTTTGCCGACTTACCTAGAAGGTGGGAATGGCGTGGATAACGGAGATGTCGAGATTTTGACGACACCAGTGGGAGATTTTATCGCCTATGGTGACAATGCTAGTAAGTGTTTTGGTGTGGTTGGTTCAGGAAATCGTAACTTTAATAACCAATACTGCCTGACAGCCAAGCAATATAGTCAACGTTTTGGCTTCCCTGTATTGGCTGATTTTGAAATGCGAGGTATGCTGGGAGATATCAAACGTGTCGCAGCAATTATCGCAGATTTGTATGAGTTGGAAAGTTAAGCTGAAACCAATCTTTCAATCATTAGAAGAAAGAACTTATTATATCCCCCTCTATAGCAGAGATGAAAATTACCTATAAAATTTTTAATATAAATGTTATTTGCTATAGTTGGAAGATAAAAATTATGCCCTAAAAAAACCGAGAAGCTTTCTTCTCGGTTTTTGATTATTTCAATTGATCTGTAATGTCTTTTGATAGCAACATTCCTAGATGATAAGTTTTATTGATGTAAGCAATGACATCATTGATGTTTTCAGTCGTGTGAATTTTCTCTTTGATGTCAGACCTAAATGTTTCATCCTTTAAAAGTTGTTCTTGGTAGAGTTTTTGCAGTCTCTCCTTCTCGTACTTATTAAGCAGAAAAAGGAAAACCAAGCTAATCACAACGAGGATATAAGCATATTGGCTCATAGGATATCTCCCTGTATGATAAAGAAGTAGTAGTGAGTAGATTGAATTAGTTTAGTGAAGCGATTAGGCAAATCACCATAGTTGCGACGTCATGGTCTCTAAATCGATTATATTTAGGGGCCATGACTAGTGAAGCACCTAGCCAAATACCTGATAGGATTTGGCATTTGTTACTTAGACTACTTTATAATAAAGTGATTAAAAGATTACGACATGAGCCTAACCAAATCGATATTATTTGGTTAGGTGAATTAGTGAGGCGTTTAGGCAAGTGTCTTTACTAGTGAAGCAGTTAGCTAGTCCGCATATAAGCGGCTAGCGTCTAACAATTAGGAACTTTAGTTCCAATTGTTAGAACTGAATCACATCTTCTCAGGTGCTTCTACTCCAAGCAAGCGAAGTGCTTCTTTGAGAACGACTGCGGTTGCGTAGCTAAGGGCTAGACGGCTGTCGCGTTCTGGGCTTTCATCCAAGATGCGCGTATGTGCATAGTATTTGTTAAAGGCTTGAGCCAGGCTAATTGCAAATTTAGCAATGATAGAAGGTTCAAAGTTATCCGCCGCACGGTTGATAATACGTGGGAAGTCTTGGATGAGTTTGATGATTTCCCAACTTTCAGCATCATTCAAGCTATAGTTGCTAGCTGTTTCTGGTTTGAAATCCGCCTTGCGTAAGATAGATTGGATACGAGCGTAGGCGTATTGAACGTAAGGTCCAGTTTCACCCTCGAAGGATACCATAGCCTCTAGGTCGAAGTCGTATCCATTTGTACGGTCGGTCTTAAGGTCATAGAATTTAATGGCTCCAACCCCAACAGCATGCGCTACCTGGTCTTTGTTTTCTAGTTCAGGATTTTTAGCCTCGATTTGAGCCTTGGCACGGCTAATAGCCTCTGCAACAGTAGGCTCTAGTAAGATGACATTCCCTTTACGAGTAGAGAGTTTTTTCCCTTCTTTTGTAACCAAACCAAAAGGAACGTGAGTAATATCTTCACTCCAATCGTAGCCCATCTCTTGCAAAACAGCTTTGAGTTGTTTAAAGTGGGCAGATTGCTCTTGACCAACGACATAGATAGATTTAGCAAATTGGTATTCGTTTTTACGGTAAAGGGCTGCAGCCAAGTCACGTGTGATATAGAGAGTTGCTCCATCAGATTTCTTGATGAGGGCAGGATGTTCAATTCCATATTTCTCAAGATTGACAACTTGGGCACCTTCTGACTCAACAAGAAGGCCTTTTTCAGAAAGAATTTCTACAACTGCATCCATCTTATCGTTGTAGAAGGCTTCTCCATTGTAGCTGTCAAATTCAACCTTCAGTTCATTGTAAAGGCGGTTAAATTCCACTAAACTTTCATCGCGGAACCATTGCCAAAGAGCGAGAGCTTCCTCGTCTCCATTTTCAAGTTTACGGAACCATTCGCGTGCTTCTTCATCCAAGCTAGGGTCATTTTCAGCTTCAGCGTTGATGCGGACATAGAGTTTAAGGAGTTCATCGATTGGATGAGCTTTTACAGCTTCTTCGTCACCCCATTTTTTGTAGGCAACAATCAGCATTCCAAACTGTTTACCCCAGTCTCCCAAATGGTTGACCTTGACTGTTTGATAACCGATTTTTTGGAAAATATGTGATAAGCTATCTCCGATAACAGTTGAGCGCAGGTGACCAATAGAGAATGGTTTAGCGATATTTGGACTAGACATATCGATAACAACATTTTCTTGTTTACCAATATGTTGGTCAGCATAGTGTTCTTTTTCAGTGATAACAGCTTGCAATACTTGAGCAGAAATGGCAGATTTATCAAGGAAAAAGTTAACGTAAGGTCCTGTTGCAACAACCTTTTCAAAGGCTTGGCTGTTAATCTTTTCAGCCAGTTCAGCCGCAATCATTTGAGGTGCTTTACGTTCGACTTTTGCAAGAGAAAAAGCAGGGAAAGCGATGTCTCCCATTTCTGAGTTTTTAGGGGTTTCCAGTAAATTTAAAATAGCCTCTTGGTCCAGGCTATCAATGACGCTAGCCAATTCGCTAGCAATCAATTCTTTTGTATTCATTAAGAGCTCCTTTTTGGACTTTTCTACTATTTTATCACAATTTTAAAGAAAGAAGAAAAAATTTTTGAAATCTCCTGTTTTTTTGGTATAATATAGTTATAAAATTAGTTATAAATATGCATATAAGAGGATTTTATGAGAAAAAGAGATCGTCATCAGTTAATAAAAAAAATGATTACTGAGGAGAAATTAAGTACACAAAAAGAAATTCAAGATCGGTTGGAGGCGCACAATGTTTTTGTGACGCAGACAACCCTGTCTCGTGATTTGCGCGAAATCGGCTTGACCAAGGTCAAGAAAAATGATATGGTGTATTATGTACTAGCAAATGAGACAGAAAAGATTGATTTGGTGGAATTTTTGTCTCATCATTTAGAAGGTGTTGCAAGAGCAGAGTTTACCTTGGTACTTCATACCAAATTGGGCGAAGCCTCTGTTTTAGCAAATATTGTAGATGCAAACAAGGATGAATGGATTTTAGGAACAGTTGCTGGTGCCAATACCTTATTGGTCATTTGTCGAGACCAGCACGTTGCCAAACTCATGGAAGATCGTTTGCTAGATTTGATGAAAGATAAGTAAGGTCTTGGGAGTTGCTCTCAAGACTTATTTTTGACAAGGAGAGACGGACAATGACGACAGAAAAGCTATCACCCGGCATGCAACAGTATGTGGATATTAAAAAGCAATATCCAGATGCTTTTTTGCTCTTTCGGATGGGTGATTTTTATGAATTATTTTATGAGGATGCGGTCAATGTTGCGCAAATTCTGGAAATTTCCTTAACGAGTCGCAACAAGAATGCCGACAATCCGATTCCTATGGCGGGTGTTCCTTATCATTCTGCCCAACAGTATATCGATGTCTTGATTGAGCAGGGCTATAAGGTAGCTATCGCAGAGCAGATGGAAGATCCTAAACAAGCTGTTGGAGTTGTGAAACGAGAGGTTGTTCAAGTCATTACGCCAGGGACAGTGGTCGACAGTAGTAAGCCGGACAGTCAGAATAATTTCTTGGTTGCCATAGACCGTGATGGGAGTCAATTTGGCCTCGCTTATATGGACCTAGTGACGGGTGATTTTTATGTGACAGGTCTTTTGGATTTTACGCTAGTTTGTGGGGAAATCCGTAACCTTAAGGCGCGAGAAGTGGTGTTGGGTTATGACTTGTCTGAGGAGGAAGAACAAATCCTCAGTCGCCAGATGAATCTGGTGCTCTCTTATGAAAAAGAAGGCTTTGAGGACCTTCATTTGCTGGATTCACGATTGGCAGCGGTGGAGCAAGCGGCGTCTAGTAAACTGCTTCAGTATGTTCATCGGACTCAGATGAGGGAATTGAACCACCTCAAGCCTGTTATCCGCTATGAAATCAAAGATTTCTTGCAGATGGATTATGCGACCAAGGCTAGTCTGGATTTGGTTGAGAATGCCCGTTCGGGCAAGAAGCAAGGCAGTCTTTTCTGGCTTTTAGATGAAACTAAGACGGCAATGGGTATGCGTCTGTTACGTTCTTGGATTCATCGTCCTTTGATTGACAAGGAGCGAATCATCCAACGCCAAGAAGTGGTGCAGGTCTTCCTCGACCATTTCTTTGAGCGCAGTGATTTGACGGACAGTCTCAAGGGTGTTTATGATATTGAAAGCTTGGCTAGTCGTGTTTCTTTTGGCAAAACCAATCCCAAGGATCTCTTGCAGTTGGCGACTACCTTGTCTAGCGTACCACGGATTCGTGCGATTTTAGAAGGGATGGAGCAACCTGCTCTAGCCTATCTCATTGAACAACTGGATGGAATCCCTGAGTTAGAGAGTTTGATTAGCGCAGCGATTGCTCCTGAAGCTCCCCATGTGATTACAGAAGGTGGTATTATCCGGACTGGATTTGATGAGACTTTAGACAAGTACCGTCGCGTTCTCAGAGAAGGGGCTAGCTGGATTGCTGAGATTGAGGCTAAGGAGCGAGAAAACTCTGGTATTAGCGCACTTAAGATTGTCTATAATAAAAAGGACGGCTACTATTTCCATGTGACCAATTCGCAACTGGGAAATGTGCCAGCCCATTTTTTCCGCAAGGCAACGCTGAAAAACTCAGAACGCTTTGGAACCGAAGAATTAGCCCGTATCGAGGGAGATATGTTGGAGGCGCGTGAGAAGTCAGCTAATCTAGAGTACGAAATTTTTATGCGTATTCGTGAAGAGGTCAGCAAGTACATCCAACGTTTACAAGCTCTAGCCCAAGGAATTGCGACAGTTGATGTCTTACAGAGTCTAGCAGTTGTGGCTGAAACCCAGCATTTGATTCGACCTGAATTCGGAGATGATTCGCGGATTGATATCCAGAAAGGGCGCCATGCTGTCGTTGAAAAGGTCATGGGAGCTCAGACCTATATTCCAAATACCATTCAAATGGGAGGGGATACTAGTATCCAGTTGATTACAGGGCCTAACATGAGTGGGAAGTCGACCTATATGCGTCAGCTGGCCATGATAGCGGTGATGGCTCAGATGGGTTCTTACGTACCAGCAGAGAATGCTTATTTACCGATTTTTGATGCTATCTTTACCCGTATCGGAGCAGCAGATGACTTGGTTTCGGGTCAGTCAACATTCATGGTGGAGATGATGGAGGCCAATAATGCCATTTCGCATGCGACCAAAAATTCCTTGATTCTTTTTGATGAATTGGGACGAGGAACTGCAACTTATGACGGGATGGCTCTTGCTCAGTCTATCATCGAATACATCCATGAGCATATTGGAGCCAAGACCCTCTTTGCGACCCACTACCATGAGTTGACTAGTTTGGAGTCTAGTTTACAACACTTGGTCAATGTCCACGTGGCAACCTTGGAGCAGGATGGGCAGGTCACCTTCCTTCACAAGATTGAACCAGGTCCAGCTGATAAATCCTACGGTATCCATGTTGCCAAGATTGCTGGCTTGCCAGCAAACCTGTTAGCAAGGGCGGATAAGATTTTGACCCAACTGGAGAGTCAAGGGACAGAAAGTCCTGCTCCCATGAGGCAAACAAGTGCTGTCACAGAACAGATTTCTCTCTTTGATACGGCAGAAGAGCATCCTATCCTAGAAGAATTAGCTAAATTGGACATTTACAATATGACACCTATGCAGGCCATGAATGTTTTGGTTGAGTTAAAACAAAAACTATAAAAATAATCCCACTCATGCATTTGTGAGTGGGATTATTGCTATTACTTTCTATGCTCCAAGAGTTGATTGATATGGTCTACTTTTTTTGATGCTCTTTTATAGGAAATAGTCCAAATGATGAGGTAGACAATTGCAAACTCGATAATGAGTTGGAGATAGAAAATCCAGTGGAAGGGGAACCAACCTGCTAGGGTTGCTAATGGGATAAATCCTACTAGCATAAGGAAGAAATGGGTCAGAGTGGCACGGAGCAAGCTCCAGTCACGGCTGAATAATCGCTTGCCAAAGTTGAAGAGAATACCAATGGCTGCCCAGATCAGTGTACAGTAGAGCAAGACCAGGGCACCGTGAACCTGATGTTGGGTCATCACTTGACCGATGAGAGAGTCGGAACTTAGTGGTGCGTAGGTATTTGGCGCATAAATGAGTGAAAAGATGATAGAGAGGATGAGGCCGATGAGGACACCAGCACCTGCGTCGTGAAATACTTGTTTTTTCATAGTTCTAATTTCTCCTTGATGGTTTTTAGATAACGGCGTGAAGAGTAGGTGAAGCTTTCGTTTTTCAAGAAAATTTCAACCAGACCGTTGGGCGTGAGCTTGAGATGAGAGATGGAGTCGATATTGATGATTTCTGATTGGGAAATTTGGATAAAATTGGTTGGCAGGAGTTCAAGGACTTGATAGAGTCGTAAATCAATGGTGTAGGTCTGACTTGCCGTTTCTGCCAGAACCTTCCGATTTTCGATATAGAAGCGCTGAATCTTGCCAATCTCAACTAGATAGACCTGATCATCGATCTTCCCTTTGATTTTTTCTCTTTGGTCCAGATTTTCTGCGAACTCGATGACTTTTTGGACTTTATCTGTCGGATGAGGTGCTTGGACAATCAATTTTTCCTCCTCGTAAGACTCGCTAATCTGTAGTTCTACTTTCATAAATTTCTCTCCTTGTCTTTCATACAAAATTGTGATCACTTCTTGTACACCTTTATTAAACACTATTTTATGACACCTGGCAAGGGACTTTGTTTATGTGGGGGGATTTGGCTTCTATGTGGTGGAGCTTTTCTGTCCTATCTGAAATATGGTATAATAGCACTAATCAATTTCTAGGAAAATAGATATGGAAAGGGGCTGAAAGATGTCTCATATTATTGAATTGCCAGAGGTGCTGGCAAACCAGATCGCGGCAGGAGAGGTCATTGAACGTCCTGCCAGTGTGGTTAAAGAGTTGGTAGAAAATGCCATTGACGCTGGCTCTAGCCAGATTATCATTGAGATTGAGGAAGCTGGTCTCAAGAAGATTCAAATCACCGATAATGGCCATGGAATTGCCCACGATGAGGTGGAATTGGCCCTGCGCCGTCATGCGACCAGTAAGATAAAAAATCAAGCAGACCTCTTTCGAATTCGCACGCTTGGTTTTCGTGGTGAAGCTCTGCCTTCTATCGCATCCGTCAGCGTTTTAACTTTTTTGACAGCAGTTGAGGGCGCAAGTCACGGAACCAAGCTCGTCGCGCGTGGGGGAGAAGTGGAAGAAGTCATTCCAGCGACCAGTCCTGTGGGGACCAAGGTTTGTGTGGAGGACCTCTTTTTCAACACGCCTGCCCGTCTCAAGTATATGAAGAGCCAGCAAGCAGAGCTGTCTCATATCATAGATATTGTCAACCGTCTGGGTTTGGCCCATCCTGAGATTTCTTTCAGCTTGATTAGTGATGGCAAGGAAATGACACGGACAGCTGGGACTGGGCAACTGCGCCAAGCAATCGCAGGGATTTACGGTTTGGCGAGTGCCAAGAAGATGATTGAAATTGAGAATTCTGACCTTGATTTCGAAATTTCAGGTTTTGTGTCTTTGCCTGAGTTAACTCGGGCTAATCGCAACTATATCAGCCTCTTCATCAATGGCCGTTATATCAAGAACTTCCTGCTCAATCGTGCTATTCTTGATGGTTATGGCAGTAAGCTCATGGTAGGTCGCTTTCCACTGGCTGTCATTCATATCCATATCGATCCTTATCTAGCGGATGTCAATGTGCATCCAACCAAGCAAGAGGTGCGAATTTCTAAGGAAAAAGAACTGATGACTCTGGTTTCAGAAGCTATTGCAAACAGTCTCAAGGAGCAAACTTTGATACCTGATGCCTTGGAAAATCTTGCTAAATCGACCGTGCGCAATCGTCAAAAGATGGAGCAGACCATTCTTCCACTCAAAGAAAATACGCTCTACTATGAGAAAACTGAGTCGACAAGACCTAGTCAAGCTGAGGTGGCTGATTATCAGGTAGAATTAACTGAGGAAGGGCAAGACTTGACCTTGTTTGCCAAGGAAACCTTGGACCAATTGACCAAGCCAGCTAAACTGCATTTTGCAGAGAGAAAGCCTGCTAACTACGACCAGCTAGATCACCCAGAGCTAGATTTAACTAGTCTGGATAAGGCTTATGACAAGCTGGAGCGAGAAGAATCATCCAGCTTCCCAGAGTTGGAATTTTTCGGGCAAATGCACGGGACTTATCTCTTTGCCCAAGGGCGAGATGGGCTCTATATCATAGACCAGCACGCGGCTCAGGAACGGGTCAAGTACGAGGAATACCGTGAAAGTATTGGCAATGTTGACCAGAGCCAGCAGCAACTCCTAGTGCCCTATATCTTTGAATTTCCAGCGGATGATGCTCTTCGTCTCAAGGAAAGAATGACACATTTGGAGGAAGTGGGCGTCTTTCTAGCAGAGTACGGAGAAAATCAATTTATCCTGCGTGAACATCCTATTTGGATGGCAGAGGAGGAAATCGAGTCAGGCATCTATGAGATGTGCGACATGCTCCTTTTGACCAAGGAAATTTCTATCAAGAAATATCGAGCAGAGTTGGCTATTATGATGTCCTGCAAGCGGTCTATCAAGGCCAACCATCGTATTGACGACCATTCGGCTAGACAGCTCCTCTATCAGCTCTCTCAATGTGACAATCCCTATAACTGTCCCCACGGACGCCCTGTTTTGGTGCATTTTACCAAGTCGGATATGGAAAAGATGTTCCGACGTATTCAGGAAAATCACACCAGTCTCCGTGAGTTGGGGAAATATTAAACTAAAAGGAAAACTATGTACGAATATTTAAAAGGAATCATTACCAAAATCACTGCTAAATACATTGTTCTTGAAGTCAATGGTATCGGTTATATTTTGCATGTGGCCAATCCTTATGCCTATTCAGGACAGGTTAATCAGGAGGCTCAGATTTATGTGCATCAAGTCGTGCGTGAGGACGCTCATCTGCTTTATGGATTTCGCTCAGAAGACGAGAAGAAGCTCTTTCTCAGTCTGATTTCGGTCTCTGGGATTGGTCCTGTATCAGCTCTGGCTATCATCGCTGCCGATGACAATGCTGGCTTGGTTCAAGCAATCGAAACTAAGAACATCACCTACTTGACCAAGTTCCCTAAAATTGGCAAGAAAACAGCCCAGCAGATGGTGCTGGACTTGGAAGGCAAGGTAGTAGTTGCTGGAGATGACCTTCCTGCTAAGGTGGCAGTACAAGCAAGCGCTGAAAACCAAGAATTGGAAGAAGCCATGGAAGCCATGTTGACACTGGGCTACAAGGCAACCGAACTTAAGAAAATCAAGAAATTCTTTGAAGGAACGACAGACACAGCTGAGAACTATATCAAGTCCGCCCTTAAAATGTTGGTCAAATAGGAGCAGAGCATGACAAAACGTTGTTCGTGGGTCAAGATGACCAATCCGCTCTACATTGCCTATCATGATGAGGAATGGGGTCAGCCCCTCCATGATGACCAAGCATTGTTTGAGTTGTTGTGTATGGAAACCTATCAGGCAGGCCTGTCTTGGGAAACGGTGCTCAACAAACGACATGCTTTCCGAGAAGCCTTTCATGGCTATCAAATTCAAGCGGTCGCAGAGATGACTGATACCGAATTGGAAAACTTGCTGGAGAATCCAGCCATCATCCGAAATAGAGCCAAGATTTTTGCTACACGCGCTAACGCCCAAGCATTTTTACGACTACAGGAAGAATATGGCTCTTTTGATGCCTATCTTTGGTCCTTTGTTGAGGGGAAAACGATCGTTAACGATGTTCCCGATTACCGCCAAGCCCCAGCTAAAACACCTCTGTCTGAGAAGTTAGCCAAAGATCTCAAAAAACGAGGCTTCAAGTTCACAGGCCCAGTCGCCGTCTTGTCTTTTCTACAGGCTGCAGGGCTAGTTGATGACCATGAGAATGATTGTGAGTGGAAAAGCGGTCGTTAGTATGTACAGGTAACTAGCATATCTGAGAATATAGAAAAAAGCTGAGAAATTTTTCCCAGCTTTTTATATATACTATTAGATTTGTTAGAGTGAAGTCAAAAAAGTGATTCCACCTAAAATAACACCAGCTGAATTTGGAATGATTAGTATCCAATCCTTCTTAGGTTCCTTTGTCCATCCATAAATAACCCAGATTAAGCAAGATATAGCAGCTGATAAAGGTTGAAATGGTTGAGCTTTATTTCCCTGTAAATTAGCGATAATTTGAGGTATGTAGGCAATAAATACTATGATTCCAATAAAGGCACCAATAGAACCTACGATTCGATTAATTTTTTGTTTTGTCATATACACCTCCTTCAAAAGGATATCATAGAAATTAGCGAAATGCAATAAATTCAGATACAAATTGTAACGAAAACGAATACAAAAGCACAAAAATAGAGACACTATTTATTTTTTGTTATAGTCAAAGCGAATGACTTGCTCCTGTGCATCTACATAGGCATGGACTCCGAAGGGGACAATTGCTCTCGGAGTTGCGTGGCCGACATTCAGATTATAGACAATTGGAATATTGCTGTCAATGATATCCAATAGTGCCTCTTTATAGTCGTCATAGAAAGTTTCATCCATAGGTTTCCCGACCAAGAGTCCGCTGATGACCTTGAATATACCAGTGTTCTTTAAAGTTTGTAACATCTTTTTGAAGTCTTCCGGCTCAGGCTTTTCTTCGCTTGTCTCTAGCAAGAGGATCTTTCCTTCCCAGTCTGACAAGTCAGGGAAAAGTTTGTATTCTTGGCAGAGCTCCGTGCTGTCTGCGTATCGAGAGTTGTCAAAGATATCGTAGAGGGATTCGAGGCAACCACCGAGGATTTTCCCCTCGAACTGGGCAGTTCCTTGTAACAACTCAAAACCAGTATTTGTATGACTGACACGAGGTGTCCCCAGAGCTTTGGGACTAAAATCAGTTCGTTCCTCATACCAAACATTGCTAGGGCGAATTTCTGAGATTCTTCCTGTCTCAATCAATTCTTTAAAGTAGTGAAGGCTATAGGCTAGCATTTCTTTGTCCAATTCACAAATGTCTGCTAAAAAGGATTGACCATAAAAAGTTTTAACACCTAGTTTATGCAACATGAGATGGTTCATGGTTGTATCTGAGAAGCCAAGAAAAATTTTTTGTTTGATAACCTTTTGTAGTTGGTCATTTTCAAAAAGATAAGGTAGTAAGCGATAGGTATCGTCTCCACCGATGGCGCATAGGATCATGTCGATGCTATCATCAGAAAAGGCATGAATCAAATCCTCTGCACGAGCTTCAGGATGGTCCTTGATAAAGTCTAATCCTTTTAGCGAATGAGGCAAAAAGGTAGGATTGAGTCCCAGGTTCTTGAGACGTTGGACACCCAAGTCCACTTCGTGTTTGACAAAGTCCTCTCCGATAATGCCACTAGATAAACTAACAACACCAATAGTAGAAACCATATTTCTTCCTCCTAGAAATAGATTGAGCCTATTTTATCACAAAAGATTAGATAGAGCTATGTGGAATGTCAGAAGAATGCTTTTAAATCAAAAAAGTAAGTGAAAAAGCAACCGCACCTGCAGTTGCTTTTATCATTCGTTTTAATAGCGTGTTGGTCCTGCACTTGCGCTGCGGATATTCAAGCGTTTCTTGAGATAGAAGCGAAGGGCTAGGAGGGCTGCTCCGATAATAGCTAGTGGCACTGGAGCTAGGACTGGGTTAAGGCTAGCTGGTAGGAAGCTTGTTGCAAAGAAGACAAGCAACCAAAGGAACATAGAAGCTAGGATAACTAGTACAGATTTCCAGAAAGGTGGACGTTGACTGCGGTCCATGTCTGGTCCATAGTATTGGTAAACAAAGTAGTACATCAAGTAGAAGGCAAATCCACCAACAAGTCCAACTAATAGGAGGGTAATCAAACCGTAACCGATAGCTTGATCTGCTGAGAAGAAGGTTGTAAGGGCGCTGACGAGGGCAAAGAGGCTAGTGATGAAAAGAGCTGAGTCCATAATCATGAGTTTTGGATCATCATTTTCCTTTGGATGCTCTTTTTCGTATTGTTCCTTGACAGTGAAGCTATGAGCCCAATGGGTCGGTGCGCCATAGAGGGAACGAGCAGTCGTACCCTTGGCTTGCTCTTCAAGGATTTTGGGAATGACTTCCTCAAAAATAGCCTTGATTTCAGCGTCTGATTTTCCATCTTTGATGAATTGTTGGGTAGCGATGTGGATAAATTCTTGGTTTTTCTTAGTTAATTTTTGTAGATCAATCTGAGACATAGGAACTCCTCTTAGAACCATTTTTTATGGATGAGATAGAGAGTGAGCGAGACACTCATAGCAAAGGCGATAAAAACGATTAACCAGAAGGCATTCGGTTCGCCGTTTAGGGGGATTTCATTATCCTTAAAGTTCATCCCGTAGGCAGAAAAGACCATGGTTGGGATGGACATGACGATGGTCACAAGGGCCAAGGTTTTCATGATGTTGTTCTGGTTGTTGGAAATGATAGAGGCGAAGGTCTCTGTCATAGAATGCAAGACATTTCCATAAATGTCTGCCATCTCGATGGCCTGTTGGGTTTCAATCAGGGTATCTTCAAGCAGGTCTTCGTCCTCAAGGTATTTCTTGATATTGCTGGTTGAGCTGGTCAATTTCTTAATCACGCGCTCATTTGTTTTAAGTGAGGCTTTGAAATAGACGATGGTTTTTTCCAATTCCATGAGCTCAATCAATTCTTCATTACGAGTTGATTGATGCAGTTGACTTTCGATTTGTTCACTCTTACGGTCAATCGAACGAAGGGCTGTTAGATAAAGCTCAGCATTGCGATAGAGAATCTGGAAGATAAAACGCGAACGCATGAAGGTGTAGAAATTACGCAATCGACGGTTGATAAAGACATCGAGGACTGGTAATGGTTCCAAACACGTAGTGATAATGGTTTCCTCAGTGATGATGATACCAAGCGGGATGGTTACGTAGTAGGTGCGGTTATTTCTTTCTTCTGTGACCGGCACGTCAACGATAATCAGGGTGTATTCGTCTTCAATGGTAATACGAGACATTTCTTCCGCATCGAGCGGTGCTCGAAGGTCGGCAATATCAATATCGAAGGCGTTAGCGATTTCGAGTGATTCATTTTGAGTCGGATTGACGAGATTGATCCAAGTACCCGGTTCAAGTGTATCGATCTCTTTAAATTCAGTTGTTGTAGAGAGAAAAACTTGTTTCATATCCCTTATCCTTTCTCATTTTTCAGATTTTTTCACACCGTACTATTATACTACAAAATCGGCCTTTTGGGTAATAGAATCTCACTTTTTTTGGTATAATGGTAAGCAATAATGGACTAGAAAGAACAAAAATGCAAGATAAAATTGTCATTCATGGGGCGCGTGCCCATAATTTAAAAAATATTGATGTGGAGATTCCACGAGATAAGCTGGTTGTTGTGACCGGCTTGTCAGGTTCAGGGAAATCCAGTCTGGCCTTTGATACCCTCTATGCGGAGGGTCAACGTCGCTATGTGGAGAGTTTGTCAGCCTATGCTCGCCAGTTCTTGGGCAATATGGAGAAGCCTTATGTAGATGCTATTGATGGTCTCAGCCCAGCTATTTCCATCGACCAGAAAACGACTAGTAAAAATCCTCGCTCGACGGTGGGAACCACGACTGAAATCAATGACTATCTGCGTCTCCTCTACGCACGTGTGGGGACGCCTTACTGTATCAACGGACATGGAGCTATCAAGGCTTCTTCAGTTGAGCAAATCGTGGATAAGGTTTTAGAATTGCCTGAACGCCAGCGCTTGCAGATCTTGGCCCCTGTCATCCGCAAGAAAAAAGGCCAACATAAGAGTGTTATCGAGAAGGTTCAGAAAGATGGGTATGTTCGTGTCCGTGTGGATGGGGAAGTCTATGATGTGACCGAAGTGCCAGAGTTATCCAAGAGCAAGCAACACAATATTGATGTCGTAGTTGACCGTATTGTCATCAAGGAGGGTATTCGTAGTCGTCTCTTTGATTCCATTGAGGCTGCCCTTCGTATTGCAGAAGGTTATGTCATTATCGACACTATGGACGACTCTGAGTTGCTCTTCTCTGAGCATTATGCTTGTCCAGTTTGTGGCTTTACTGTTCCAGAGCTAGAGCCACGTCTCTTCTCATTCAATGCTCCTTTTGGTTCTTGTAGTGAGTGTGATGGCTTGGGCATCAAGCTGGAGGTGGATACTGATTTGATAGTGCCAGATGCCAGCAAAACGCTACGCGAGGGAGCCTTGGCTCCTTGGAATCCTATCTCATCCAACTACTATCCAAACATGCTAGAGCAGGCTATGACAGCTTTTGGAGTGGATATGGACACGCCTTTTGAGGACTTGTCAGAAGAAGATAAGAACTTGATTCTCTACGGCTCAGATGGCAAGGAATTCCATTTCCACTATGAGAATGAATTTGGTGGTGTGCGCGATATCGATATTCCTTTTGAGGGAGTTGTCAATAATATCAAACGTCGCTACCATGAAACTAATAGTGACTACACTCGCACTCAAATGCGCCTCTATATGAATGAATTGACCTGCGGAACCTGTCACGGCTATCGTCTCAATGACCAGGCTTTGTCTGTTCGTGTGGGTGGCGAGCACGGACCACATATCGGAGAAATTTCAGACCTATCTATCGCTGACCACTTGGACTTGGTGAGTCAGTTAACCTTGTCTGAAAATGAAGCCATCATTGCTCGTCCCATTCTCAAGGAAATCAAGGACCGCTTGACCTTCCTTAATAACGTGGGCCTCAACTATCTGACTCTGTCACGTTCGGCAGGAACCCTTTCAGGTGGAGAGAGTCAGCGTATTCGTTTGGCAACCCAGATTGGTTCTAACCTATCAGGCGTCCTCTATATCTTAGACGAGCCATCGATTGGGCTCCACCAAAGGGACAATGATCGTTTGATCGCCAGTCTCAAAAAGATGCGCGACTTGGGCAATACTCTCATCGTGGTAGAACACGATGAAGATACCATGCGTGAGGCTGATTATCTGATTGACGTTGGTCCTGGTGCAGGTGTTTTTGGTGGGGAGATTGTTGCTGCAGGTACGCCCAAACAGGTGGCTCGTAACAGTAAGTCTATCACAGGCCAGTATTTGTCAGGCAAACGTGCGATTCCAGTACCAGAAGAGCGACGTGTCGGAAATGGTCGTTTTATCGAAGTGACAGGAGCGCGAGAGAACAACCTGCAAAATGTTACTGCTCGCTTCCCACTAGGAAAATTTATCGCAGTGACAGGTGTGTCGGGCTCAGGGAAATCAACCTTAATCAACAGCATCCTCAAAAAAGCTATTGCCCAGAAGCTCAACCGTAATTCAGACAAACCTGGTAAATTTAAGACTATTACAGGGATTGAGCATGTTGATCGTTTGATTGACATTGACCAGAGCCCTATAGGACGAACGCCAAGGTCTAACCCTGCTACCTATACGGGAGTTTTTGACGATATACGTGACCTCTTTGCTCAGACTAATGAAGCCAAGATTCGAGGCTACAAGAAGGGGCGTTTCAGTTTCAATGTCAAGGGTGGTCGCTGTGAAGCCTGCTCAGGTGACGGGATCATCAAGATTGAGATGCACTTCTTGCCAGATGTTTATGTGGCTTGTGAGGTCTGCCACGGAACCCGCTACAACAGTGAAACCCTAGAAGTTCACTACAAGGAAAAAAATATTTCACAGGTCTTGGACATGACGGTCAACGATGCGGTGGAATTCTTCCAACATATTCCGAAAATTCAACGTAAACTTCAGACTATCAAGGATGTGGGACTGGGCTATGTGACGCTAGGTCAACCAGCTACCACTCTTTCTGGGGGAGAAGCCCAGCGTATGAAGCTGGCTAGCGAACTCCACAAACGCTCGACAGGCAAGTCATTCTATATTCTGGATGAACCGACGACAGGACTCCATACAGAGGATATCGCTCGCTTGCTTAAGGTTTTAGCTCGCTTTGTTGACGATGGCAATACAGTCCTCGTTATTGAGCACAATCTGGATGTTATCAAGACGGCAGACCATATTATTGACTTGGGACCTGAGGGCGGTGTCGGTGGTGGAACCATTATCGCAACAGGAACTCCAGAAGAAGTAGCGGCCAACGAAGCCAGCTACACAGGACAGTATTTGAAAGGAAAGTTACATCATGAATAAACGCGTACAAGCATTTCTAGCTAAAATGCAAGAAAAAGAACTAGATGGCATCATCATCAATAACCTTAAAAACATCTATTATTTGACTGGTTTTTGGGGTTCAAATGGAACAGTCTTTATCAGCCGTGACCGTCAGGTCTTGGTGACGGATTCTCGCTACATCATTGCAGCCAAGCAAGAAACCAGTGGGTTTGAGATTGTGGCTGATCGTGATGAATTGGCTGTCATTGCAGGCATTGTTAAGGACATGGGCTTGTCTCAAATCGGTTTTGAGGATGAGATTTCGGTCTCTTATTATCACCGTATGCAGGCAGCTTTTGCAGGTTTGGACTTGCTTCCACAAACTCAATTTGTTGAAGGTCTTCGAATGATTAAGGATGAGGCGGAGATTGCAGCGATTCGCAAGGCTTGTTCTATCTCAGACCAAGCTTTCCGCGATGCACTTGACTTTATTAAGCCAGGAAAGACTGAGATTGAGATTGCCAACTTCCTTGACTTCCGCATGCGTGAGTTGGGAGCATCTGGCTTGTCTTTTGACACCATTCTAGCTAGCGGTATCAATTCTTCTAAACCCCATGCCCATCCAATGCACAAACCAGTTGAGCTAGGAGAAGCTATTACCATGGATTTCGGCTGCCTCTATGACCACTATGTCAGTGATATGACACGGACTATCTATCTAGGACATGTTAGCGACGAGCAGGCAGAGATTTACAATACGGTTTTGAAAGCCAACCAAGCCTTGATTGACCAGGCTAAGGCTGGCTTAGGTTTCCGTGACTTTGACAAAATCCCTCGTGATATTATCATTGAGGCAGGTTATGGAGACTACTTTACTCACGGTATCGGACACGGTATTGGGCTGGATATTCATGAGGAACCTTACTTTAGCCAGACTTCTACAGAAACTATTAAGTCGGGTATGGCCTTGACCGATGAACCAGGTATCTATATAGAAGGCAAATACGGTGTTCGTATCGAGGATGATATCTTGATTACAGAGACCGGTTGTGAATTGTTGACCCTAGCTCCAAAAGAGTTGATAGTTATCTAAGAATTAAACAACTCAGATGATTGACTTTTAAATTTTAAAGGTTTATACTGAAAGACGAAAACGGTAGGTGAGGCTACCATAGGGATACGGATGACTACCGCAAAGCAGTGGAGACACTACTCGTTGGTCAACAGTCCTGGTCGCGAAGGCCAAGACTAAGCTCATTACATTGCCCTATGGAGTTAAAGCTTGAACGAAAAACAGATAGTTAGTTTTTTAATCCTGCCATTTTATGGTGGGATTTTCTACTGTTTAAATCAAAGAAAGGAGATAAACGATGCAAATTGACGATCATCCGGAACCGCACATACACAGCCAATCGCTGATTTGTGTCGTTCTGCCCTTATAAAGTGATTGGTCTCTGTGTATGAAACACATCATTCATACAGATAGGAGAAACCAATGAAAACTACAAAAGAAAGATTAGCAATAGCTATTCATACATCTTTAAACGAAACTCTATCTTTTTATAAGACAAGTCTAACAGGATTGACTGAGGAGCAGGTGGAGAAAAATCGTGACCTATATGGCGAAAATACCATCACAAAGGGTCAAGAAGACAGTATCCTCAAAAAGATTTACGAATCCATTATCAATCCTTTTACGATCATCTTACTGGTCATCGCCGTGATTTCCTTGGTGACCAATGTCTGGTTGGCAAAACCAGGTCAAGAGGATCCGACGACTTCTATTATCATCGTTGTCCTAGTCCTCATTTCTGGTGGCATACGCTTTGTCCAAGAACTCCGTAGTGATAAGGCTGCGACCAATCTATCAAAAATGATTGTCAACACAGCGACTGTCATTCGTCAAGGAGAAATCCAAGAAGTACCTATCGATGATTTGGTAGTGGGTGACGTGGTTAAATTAAGCGCTGGAGACATGATTCCAGCAGATCTTCTTTTATTTGAGTCGCGCGATTTCTTTGTCCAACAGTCGGGCTTGACAGGCGAAAGTGATTCTGTTGAAAAATTGGCCTTGACCAAGGCAACAGTTCAACAATCTGATAGTCTGCTAGAAGCAGAAGCGCTCGCCTTTATGGGAACCAATGTCTTATCTGGTAGTGCCAAGGCCGTGGTTTTAGCAGTTGGTGATGATACCATGATGGGGGCCATTGAGCAGACTTTGAACACCTATGATGAGCCTACTTCGTTTGAAAGGGAGATGAATAGTATTTCGTGGCTCTTGATTCGTTTGATGCTGGTCATGGTGCCCATCGTTTTCTTGTCCAATGGTTTAACAGATGGTGACTGGCTGGAAGCTGGCGTATTTGCTTTGAGTGTTGGTGTTGGATTGACACCTGAGATGCTTCCTATGATTATCACGGCCAGTCTAGCAAAAGGCTCCATCATTATGGCCAAGGAAAAAGTGGTTATCAAGAAACTCAATGCCATACAGGACTTAGGGGCGATTGATATTTTGTGTACAGATAAGACAGGAACTCTAACCCAAGACGAAATTGTCCTTGAATATCCCTTGGACATCCACGGACGCTTGGATTTGACCGTCTTGAGACGAGCTTATCTCAATTCTTATTTTCAAACGGGCTTGAAAAATTTGATGGACAGAGCCATCATCAAACGGACTGAAAAGGAAGCCAAAGAACACGCCCTCTTACAAAATCTGGCTCAAACTTTTCAAAAAATAGATGAGCTTCCCTTTGATTTTGAACGTAGACGGATGAGTGTTATCGTTAAGGATGAACACGAAGTTGTTAGTTTGGTAACCAAGGGTGCCCTAGAGGAAATGTTGACGATTTCCAGTTATGCGGAATACCAAGGAGTGATTACTCCCTTGACAGATGTTATTAGAGAAGAAATTTTAGCAGAAGTCAGACAACTAAATCAACAAGGTTTGCGTGTCTTGGGAGTGGCCTATAAGTCAGGTTTGAGGGAAGGCCATGCCTATACAGTTGATGATGAAGGGGATATGATTCTAACTGGTTATTTAGCCTTCCTAGATCCTCCTAAACCATCTGCAGCACCAGCAATTAAGGCTCTGTTAGAACATGGAGTTCAAACAAAAATTTTGACGGGAGACAACGAAAAAGTTACTCAAGCAGTCTGTGAAAAGGTTGGTTTGGATATCAATCAGATACTGTTAGGATCTGAAATTGATCAGATGAGTGATCAAGAATTGGCCCAAGCAGTAGAGGAGGTAACAGTATTTGCCAAACTTTCTCCTGACCAAAAAGCGAGGATTATTTTGCAATTTAAGGCCAATGGTCATGCTGTAGGCTATATGGGAGATGGGATCAATGATGCTCCTTCTATGAAAGTTGCAGATGTGGGGATTTCTGTTGATACAGCAGTAGATATTGCCAAAGAAACGGCTGATGTTATCCTACTTGATAAGGATCTCATGGTGCTTGAAAAAGGACTTGTTGAAGGTCGTAAGGTCTATGCCAATATGACTAAATATATCAAAATGACAGTGAGTTCTAATTTTGGAAATATCTTATCCCTATTGGTCTCTGGAATCTTTTTGCCATTTTTACCAATGGCACCAGTCCATTTGATTATCCTAAATCTAGTCTATGATTTGTCTTGTATTGCCTTGCCTTTTGACAAGGTGGATAAAGATTTTTTGAGAAATCCGCATACCTGGGAAGCTAAGTCCATCACACGTTTCATGATTTGGATGGGACCTATCTCTTCTGCCTTTGATATTTTGACCTTCAGTTTGCTTTATTTTATCATTGTACCCATGACAACAGGTCAAGCTTATGTTCATGGGGCAGAGTCTGCCGTAGGTTTTATTGTCTTGTTTCAGACAGGTTGGTTTATCGAGTCCATGTGGTCACAGACCATGGTTATCCATATGCTGCGTTCAGCTAAAATTCCCTTTTTACAAAGTCGTCCAGCTTGGCTAGTCCTTGTGACAACCTTATTGGCTGCAGCCTTTGTGACCTTCCTTCCCTACAGTCCACTCGCAATCCTACTTCATCTAACTCCTTTAAAACCGATTTATTTCATCTTTTTACTTTTCATCATTATTTTGTATATGATTAGCGTGACAATTGTGAAAAAAATCTATATCAAGAAATATCAAGAATGGCTGTAAATTTCATTTTGTCAAGAAAAAAGTACGAAAATGACGAAAAAAGTCAAAAAAATTTAAAAATAGGTCGCAAGTCGGATGTTTTTTATGGTATAATAGACTAAACTGATAGTAACATGTAGCGAAAGGGGTAGGTACATGATTAAAATTTATACAGTCTCAAGTTGTACTAGCTGTAAAAAAGCAAAAACCTGGCTCAATGCCCACCAGTTAAGTTATAAAGAACAAAACCTTGGTAAAGAAGGAATTACGAGAGAAGAATTACTGGATATTCTGACAAAAACAGATAACGGAATAGCCAGCATCGTTTCGTCTAAAAATCGCTATGCCAAAGCCCTTGGAGTGGATATTGAAGATTTGAGTGTCAATGAAGTCCTCAATCTGATTATGGAAACACCGAGAATTTTAAAGAGCCCAATCCTTGTGGATGAAAAACGCCTGCAAGTTGGCTATAAGGAAGACGATATTCGTGCCTTCCTACCACGCTCTGTCCGTAATGTAGAAAATGCAGAAGCACGTTTGCGTGCAGCTCTATAAACATCAAGGCTGGGAGCAACTCCCAGTCTTATTTTAATTTCAAAAAGAAAGAAGAAAGAAATGAAAAAAATAGTTCTTGTTAGTCTAGCTTTCCTTTTTGTCCTGGTTGGTTGCGGACAGAAAAAAGAAACTGGAACAGCTACAAAAACAGAAAAGGATACGCTTCAGTCGGCATTGCCAGTTATTGAGAATGCTGAGAAGAATACAGTTGTGACCAAGACTTTGGTCTTGCCCAAGTCAGATGATGGTAGCCAGCAAACCCAAACCATTACATACAAGGACAAGACTTTTTTGAGCTTAACGATTCAACAAAAACGTCCAGTTTCTGATGAGTTGAAGACTTATATCGACCAACATGGAGTGGAAGAAACTCAAAAAGCTCTTCTCGAGGCAGAGGAGAAGGATGAGGCTATTATAGAAGCTCGTAAATTAGCAGGATTTAAGCTTGAAACCAAACTATTGAGCGCAACCGAACTTCAAACAACGACTAGTTTTGATTTTCAAGTTTTGGATGTCAAGAAGGCTTCTCAGTTAGAATATTTGAAGAACATTGGTTTAGAAAATCTCTTGAAAAATGAACCAAGCAAATATATTTCAGACAGATTGGCAAATGGTGCGACAGAACAATAGAAAATCCAAATAAATAGACTGCCTGAATTGTAGAACGTAAGGAATTATGCTATAATGGTACTATTCTAAGGAAAGAGGGTGTTAGAATGGGATTTACTGAAGAAACAGTACGTTTTAAATTGGACGATTCCAATAAAAAAGAAATTAGCGAAACTTTGACTGATGTCTATGCTTCTTTGAACGATAAGGGCTACAACCCAATTAACCAAATCGTAGGTTACGTATTGAGTGGAGACCCTGCCTACGTTCCTCGTTATAATAATGCACGAAATCAAATCCGTAAGTATGAGCGTGATGAAATCGTTGAAGAATTGGTCCGCTACTACCTCAAAGGACAAGGAGTCGATCTATAACCTATGAGAATTATGGGATTGGACGTCGGTTCAAAAACGGTAGGGGTGGCCATTAGCGATCCGCTTGGTTTTACAGCTCAAGGACTTGAAATCATCCAAATCAATGAGGAGCAAGGCCAATTTGGTTTTGACCGCGTTAAGGAGTTGGTTGATACTTACAAGGTGGAACGATTTGTAGTGGGCTTGCCTAAAAACATGAACAATACAAGCGGACCGCGCGTGGAAGCTAGTCAAGCCTACGGAGCAAAGCTAGAAGAGCTTTTTGGTTTACCAGTAGACTATCAAGATGAACGCTTGACAACAGTTGCCGCAGAGCGCATGTTGATTGAACAAGCAGATATTAGTCGCAATAAGCGCAAGAAAGTTATTGATAAGTTAGCAGCTCAGCTGATTTTACAAAATTATTTAGATAGAAAATTTTAATACAAAGGAGAGGCTATGTCACACGATCATAACCACGACCACGAAGAACGTGAATTAATTACACTAGTAGATGAGCAAGGAAATGAAACCTTGTTTGAAATCCTTTTGACCATTGACGGAAAAGAAGAATTTGGTAAAAACTATGTTCTTCTAGTACCAGTTAACGCAGAAGAAGACGAAGACGGACAAGTTGAAATCCAAGCTTACTCATTCATCGAAAACGAAGATGGAACAGAAGGTGAATTGCAACCAATCCCAGAAGACTCAGAAGACGAATGGAACATGATTGAAGAAGTCTTCAACAGCTTTATGGAGGAGTAAACACGTCCAGTGGACGTGTTTAGCCCTGCGCTAGAAATTAGAAACGCAGGCACATCCAGTGGATGTTTTTAGCCCTGCTTTTAGAAAAAAGAAAGAGCAGGCAGTCTGGGAGACTGTATCACCCCAACTCCTAGAAATTGGAAGAGTTGGAACGTCCAGTGGACGTTTTTAGCCCTGCGCTATAAATTAGAAACGCAGGCACATCCAGTGGATGTTTTTACTCCACGTTAGCATTTATAGTAGCTAGTTATTAGCTAACCAGGTAAGAGGTTGGGACGAAAATCCTGGCCTCGTTTTTTGTTAGTCATCATGCTTTGATGCGGTAATTGATTGGACTTTTGTCAAGGAGATGTGTATGTTTGAAGTAGAAGAATGGCTCCATAGTCGGATTGGTTTGAATTTTCGATCAGGCTTGGATCGAATGCAGCAAGCGGTGGATTTGTTAGGAAATCCCGAGAAGTCTTACCCTATTATCCACGTCACTGGGACTAATGGGAAAGGATCTACCATTGCTTTTATGAGGGAGTTATTTATGGGGCATGGCAAAAAAGTTGCGACTTTCACCTCCCCTCATATCGTCTCTATCAATGATCGAATCTGCATTAACGGGCAACCAATAGCTGATGCAGACTTCATCCGTTTGGCTAATAAGGTCAAGGAGATGGAGAAAACGCTCCTGCAAACCCATGACCAGTTGTCTTTTTTTGAATTGCTGACCTTGATTGCTTTTCTTTATTTTAGAGAGCAAGCGGTGGATTTGCTTTTACTAGAAGTGGGAATTGGTGGTTTACTAGACACGACCAATGTGGTAACTGGAGAGATTGCTGTCATCACTTCCATCGGACTTGATCATCAGGAGACTCTGGGTGACAGTATAGCAGCAATTGCAGAGCAGAAAGCTGGTATTTTTAAGGCTGGTAAAAAGGCAGTGATTGCTAAGTTGCCTTCAGAAGCTAGGCTTGTTTGTCAGAAAAAAGCAGAATCTTTAGCTGTTGACCTTTATCAGGCAGGTCAGGATTTTTCAATGCTGAATGGGGATTTTTCAAGCTCTTTGGCTAACCTTTCACAGTTGAAAATAGGCTTGGAAGGAGCTTATCAGCAGGAAAATGCGGCCTTGGCGCTACAAACGTTTCTTCTCTTTATGAGAGAAGGAAAGGAAGCTGTTGATGAACAGGTTGTAAGACAGGCTTTGGAGAAGACCCATTGGGCTGGGCGTTTGGAGCGTATTCGTCCTCAGATTTACTTGGACGGTGCTCATAACCTTCCTGCCTTGGCTCGCTTGGTTGAGTTTATTAAAGAAAAAGAGCAGGAAGGTTATCGTCCTCAAATCCTATTTGGAGCCTTGAAACGGAAGGATTATCAAGGGATGTTGGCTTATCTGACTGAAAAATTGTCTCAGGTGGAACTCAAGGTGACCGGCTTTGACTATCAAGGTTCTTTGGATGAAACAGATGTAACAGGTTACGATATAGTTCCTTCTTACCGAGAATTTATTAGCAATTTTGAAGCAAGAGCAGGTGCCCAGGATTTGTTGTTCGTTACAGGGTCTCTCTATTTTATCTCAGAAGTACGGGGCTACTTGCTGACCCATGAGCAGATGAATTGACCTCCTTTTTTGAACTTGTTATACTAGGGAAACTACTAGTTAGAGGGAAAAAATTCTGTAAATTGGTAGCAGAAAGGAAATTTATCATGAAATTAAAAAGATTCACACTTTCTCTTGCTTCTCTAGCAAGTCTTAGTCTTTTAGTAGCTTGTTCACAAAGAGCACAACAAGTTCAACAACCAGCAACTCACTCGCAAACACAACAAACTCAGCAATCACAATCTGCTGCTTCATCTTCTACAGAAAATAGCAGCCAGGCAGCAACAAGTTCTTCACAAAATGCTCCTGAGGCTCAACCAACTGATATTGATGGAACCTATACCGGTCAGGACGAGGGAGACCGTATCACTTTAGTGGTAACTGGTACAACGGGCACCTGGACACAGGTAGAAACTGACGGAGATCAAGAAATCAAGCAGGTTAGCTTCGATGCCGCTAATCAACGTATGATTATTGGGGATGATGTCAAGATTTATGCAATCAATGGAAATCAGATGATTATCGACGATATGGATAGAGAAGCGTCTGATCGCATTGTTTTATCAAAATAGACTAGAAGGAGACTGGTTTTGTCAGTCTCTTTTGTTTTTACGCAGAAAAATGATTATAAATACTTGCCTTCTACCGAATACCTGAGTTATACTAGTATCAATTACCTGTTTTTAGCATTCATACTCTTCGAAAATCTCTTCAAACCACGTCAGCTTCCATCTGCAACCTCAAAACAGTGTTTTGAGCAACCTGCGGCTAGCTTCCTAGTTTGCTCTTTGCTTTTCATTGAGTATCAAAATATCAAGGAGGGGATATGAAATATAGAAAATTTCAATTATTAATGTCCAAGTATGGCTTTAGTCTTTCGATTATGCTGCTTGAACTTTCTCTTGTTTTTGGTCTCTTTCTTTACTTAGGGCGTATGGCTCCTATTCTATGGGTTATTCTCTTAATCTTTATGAGTATGGCGACTATTGTCGCAATTGTCAATCGTTCAATGACACCTGATAGTAAAGTAATGTGGTTAGTGGTAACTTTTGTTCCTGTCATCGGACCCTTGCTCTATCTGATGTTTGGTGAAAGGCGATTGTCCAAAAAAGAAATCAAGCAGTTGGACAAACTTGGTTCTATGCATTTTCGGGAGGATAACAGTAAAGCTCTCCGCCAGAAATTGAAGGAAGATGATAAGGCGGCTTACGGAGTTATCAAATCTTTGCTAAGTATGGATAGCAATGCCGATGTCTATGATCGAACAGATTCACAATTCTTTTCTTCGGGTGAAAGCATGTGGCAACATATGTTGGAAGACCTCAAGAAAGCTGAGAAATTTATCTTTCTAGAGTACTATATTGTCGAAGAAGGTTTGATGTGGAATAGCATACTAGATATACTAGAGCAAAAGGCAGCTCAGGGTGTAGAGGTCAAGATGCTCTATGATGATATCGGCTGTATGGCGACTTTGCCTGGAGACTATACTATTCAACTTCGTAGTCGAGGAATTGAAGCCCATAAGTTTAACAAGGTGATTCCTCGTTTGACGGTGGCTTACAACAATCGGGACCATCGTAAAATCCTTGTCATAGATGGTCAGGTAGCCTATACAGGAGGCATTAACTTAGCCGATGAGTACATCAATCATATAGAACGCTTTGGCTATTGGAAGGACAGTGGGATTCGCTTAGATGGCCCTGGTGTCAAGGCTCTAACCCGTCTTTTTTTGATGACTTGGTACATCAATCGTGGGGAAATCAGCGATTTTGACCAGTATCACCTGGAAAATCAGCCTTGTTCTGGCCAAGGGCTCTGCATTCCTTACGGTAGTGGACCCAAGCCCATCTTCCGTACTCAAGTAGGGAAAAAAGTTTATCAAAGTTTGATTAATCAGGCTACTGATTCAGTCTATATCACAACACCCTATTTGATTATTGACTATGATTTAACTGAGAGTATTAAAAATGCAGCCATGAGGGGTGTTGATGTCCGCATCGTGACTCCTTTCATTCCGGATAAAAAATTAATCCAGCTCATAACAAGAGGAGCCTATCCGGATCTTTTGTCAGCAGGAGTCAGGATTTTTGAGTATAGTCCAGGCTTTATCCACAGTAAACAAATCCTAGTGGACAAGGACTTTGCTGCAGTTGGAACGATTAATTTAGATTATAGAAGTTTGCTTCATCACTATGAAGATGCAGTTTTGCTATATAAAACGGCATCAATCACAGAGATTCAAAAAGATTTTGAGGAGATTTTTTCAGTATCTCAAGAAATTTTCCCTCATACGATAAAAAATAGCTGGTATCAAAAATTGATTAAGGAAATTGCCCAGTTATTTGCCCCAATCTTATAAGAAATCTAGGACTTAGGACACAACCCAGTCCTATTTTTCTTGCCTTTTACGAATAGAAAGATAGAGGGGGAATGATGCTGACTCAGAAAGAATTGGATTATATCATGTCATTTAAACAGACGCATTTACACAGATTTAGAGAAATTGAAACCTTTGTGAAACTATGTAAAAAATCACTCAAACAGCCATCGCAAGCTGACAATTCTAGGTCTTTTTGATATACTAAGACAGATAAATTGAATAGGAGAAACGACATGGCTGTATATGGCAGAATCGAAGAAGTATCCGAAACGATACAGAGTAATGAAATTGAAAATGGATTGGATAGGAACTTTGAATCTCATGTAGAAAAAGAAGAGCAGGTAGCTTTCCCGTTTTTCAGACTCATCATTGGAAGTATGATTGCAACGGTTTTTTCTGTGGTGATACCTTTATTTTTAGATATGGTAAGTCCTTCTCAGGCTCAGGATCTGTATATTGGGTGGGCTTTACATCAGGGAGGACAGCTCTACAGTAGCTACTATGCTGGTCAAGGTCTACTTTATTATTTACTACTTTACATCACCCAAGGAGGCATCCTTTTTGCCTTGGTGGAATGGCTAGCCCTCTTAGTAGGAGGTTATTTCCTCTTTTCTTCAACCGACTATCTGACGGGACAAAGGGAACAAGCCAAGCAACTCTTAACCATATTTTATATTTTGGTATCCGGTCTCGGTTTTGGAGGAGGATATGCTACGATTTTAGCTTTGCCATTTCTGTTTGCAGGATTTTCGTTCATAGCAGCTTATCTATCAAATCCTAACCATGACAAGGGATTTCTACGTCTGGGGATTTTCTTGGCCCTATCATTTTTCATAGAGCCTCTTACAAGTCTTTTCTTTATTGCAGTAGTAACGATTGGTTTATTTGTCTTTAATGTTGGGCATGGCCGCCTTGCTCATGGAGTTTATCAGTTTTTTGCAGCAGCACTTGGCTTTTCTATCATCTTTTACCCAGTAGGATATTATGTTCTTGCTTCAGGTGGTTTTGGAGAGGCTCTAGGAAGTCTTTTATATCCGATTGATTCCCTCCAGATCTTTACCAATCCTCAACTAATGGATAATGTTGTATTCTATGGTTTGTTGACCTTTGGTTTAGGAGCTCTCTTCCTTGTTTTTCTAGGATTGTTCCAATCAAAGGCATCAAGATTATATGTTATTTCCGTACCAGCTAGTTTTGCTTTCATATTTGTATTAGCCTTGTTGCTTTTTTCTCAAGAACCTCTTCACGGTTCGCGTTTGATTCTACTCCTTCCATTTTTACTCCTTCTTTTGATGACCAGTATTCGTGGGAAACATTCAGCTAGGGGAGCTCGTCGTCTGAGAAGAGAAGATGTTCCTACTCTATGGAAAAAATTCATGAAGGGAAATCTCTACCTACCGATCCTAGTGGTGGTTTATCTGATTGCTATTCCTTTTGTAGCTCGTTTTGTCTTGCATCCAGCTTCTTATAGGGAACAACATCAAGTAGTAGACAGAGTCAAACAAGAGACGAGTGAGGGAGACCAAATCTATATCTGGGATTCACATGTTCAGATGTATAAGGAAAGCCAGCGTTTGGCTGGATCCATGTTCACATCCCCTCTTCTTTACACGAATACAGAAGAAAATAAAGCCGGCTTGATTCATGACTTGAAAGAAAATCAACCTAAGTTGGTTGTGGTGAACGACAAGGTGGCGCTCTGGTCTGAAGTGGAAACACTCTTGAAAGAAAATTACCAACAAGTAAAGACTGATTACTCAGAGTTTAAAGTCTATAAAATCAAATAACAAAATCAATATCTTGTGGATTTTTAAAAAAATTAGGTTTTTTACCACAAGATATTGATTTTTCTTTTTAGAGTGGTATAATACTTTTTAGAAAGAACATTTTAGAAAAGAGCATGCATATGATTGCACTAGAAGAAAAAATTACAATTTTGCCAACTCTCTTCGTTGAAAAACGAGATGGGAGACGTGTTGTATTTGATGTGGACAAGATTGACAAGGCTCTCCACAAGGCGGCAGACAAGGTTATGGATGTGACACCCTTAGTCGAAAAGCGCCTAAATGCTCTGACCGAGCGAATTGTCACAGAAATTCATAGTCGCTTTCCACAGGGGGTTAAGATTTACGAAATTCAAAATATCGTAGAACATGAACTGCTTGAAGCCAAAGAATATGCATTGGCTGAGGAGTATATTACTTATCGTACACAGAGGGATTTTGAGCGTTCAAAAGCGACGGATATCAACTTTAGCATCCATAAACTTCTCAACAAAGACCAGGCCGTTGTCAATGAGAATGCTAATAAAGATAGTGATGTCTTTAACACTCAGCGTGATTTGACAGCAGGTATTGTTGGGAAATCAATCGGACTGCAAATGCTTCCTAAGCACGTAGCCAATGCCCACCAAAAAGGGGATATCCACTATCATGATTTGGACTACAGCCCCTATACACCTATGACCAACTGCTGTTTGATTGATTTCAAGGGGATGTTGGAAAATGGTTTTAAGATTGGAAATGCAGAGGTAGAAAGTCCCAAGTCTATCCAGACTGCGACAGCTCAGATTTCCCAAATCATCGCCAACGTGGCTTCTAGCCAGTACGGCGGTTGTTCAGCTGACCGTATCGATGAAGTCTTGGCGCCTTATGCAGAGAAGAATTACCAAAAACACTTTAAGGATGCGGAAGAGTGGGTTTTGCCTGAAAAACAGGAAGATTATGCCTGGAAGAAAACGCAAAAAGACATCTATGATGCCATGCAATCTCTTGAGTATGAAATCAACACCCTCTTCACTTCAAATGGTCAAACACCTTTTACTTCACTAGGTTTTGGCCTAGGAACCAATCGTTTTGAGCGGGAAATTCAAAAAGCTATTTTAAACATTCGCATTAAGGGGCTTGGTTCGGAACATCGTACGGCTATCTTTCCTAAACTCATTTTTACTCTGAAACGAGGTCTCAACTTAGAGGAAGGAACTCCCAACTATGACATTAAGCAGTTGGCTCTAGAATGTGCAACTAAACGGATGTATCCAGACGTCTTGTCTTACGATAAGATTATCGAATTGACTGGTTCTTTCAAGGTTCCTATGGGTTGCCGTTCGTTTCTTCAAGGGTGGAAGGATGAAAATGGTGTAGAAGTCAATTCAGGCCGTATGAATCTGGGTGTTGTGACGGTTAACCTGCCTCGTATTGCTCTTGAGTCTGAGGGCGACATGAATAAGTTCTGGGAAATCTTCAATGAGCGGATGAATATCGCTGAAGATGCTTTGGTTTACCGTGTCGAACGGACCAAGGAAGCGACACCAGCCAATGCTCCTATCCTTTATCAATACGGTGCTTTTGGCCACCGTCTAGGTAAAGAAGAAAGTGTTGACCAGCTCTTTAAGAATCGTCGGGCAACTGTTTCGCTGGGTTACATCGGTTTGTACGAAGTGGCTACTGTCTTCTTTGGAAATAGTTGGGAACACAATCCAGAAGCCAAGGAATTCACGCTGGATATCATTCGTGATATGAAACGCCGTGTAGAAGAGTGGTCTGACCAATATGGCTACCATTTCTCTATCTACTCAACACCATCTGAAAGTTTGACAGACCGTTTCTGCCGACTAGATACAGAGAAGTTTGGTTCTATTCCTGATATTACAGACAAGGAGTACTACACCAACTCTTTCCACTACGATGTTCGTAAAAATCCAACACCGTTTGAAAAATTAGACTTTGAGAAAGTCTATCCGGAAGCAGGTGCGTCAGGTGGTTTCATCCATTATTGTGAGTATCCAGTCCTTCAGCAAAATCCAAAGGCCTTGGAAGCTGTTTGGGACTATGCCTATGACCGTGTCGGTTATCTAGGGACCAATACTCCGATCGATCGCTGTTACAAGTGTGACTTTGAAGGGGATTTTGAACCAACTGAAAGAGGATTTGCTTGTCCTAACTGTGGGAATAGGGATCCTAAAACAGTAGACGTTGTTAAACGGACTTGTGGCTATCTTGGCAATCCTCAAGCAAGACCTATGGTTAACGGCCGTCACAAGGAAATCGCAGCGCGTGTCAAACACATGAATGGTTCAACGATTAAAATAGCTGGCCATCAAGTAACAAATTAGAAAGAAATGAAATGGGAAAATATCAATTAGACGATAAGGGGCGCGCACAAGTGACCCGTTATCACGAGAAACACTCTAAAGGTGGAGCTGGTAAGAAAGAACGTTTGCTCAACCTCAGAGAACAATTTTTAAACAAGAATAAGAAAAAATAAAAGTGAGAGTCAGCTCTCGCTTTTCTCTTAGTGGGAGGTAAGAATGGAACTACGAAGACCAAGATTAGCAGATAAAGTAACAGTTTTAGAGATGATGGCAGAGTTTGAAAAATATCAGTCGCCTCACGACGGTGGTTTCTGGGATACAGAGAACTTTGTGTATGAAGAGTGGTTGGAAACAAATATGCAAAAAGAGATGGGGATAAACTTGCCTGAAAATCGTGTTCCTTCTATTCAATTTGTATCATTTGATAATGTAGGTCGTGCTCTAGGCTTTTTGAATCTGCGATTGAGACTGAATGAGGGGTTATTGAATTATGCTGGCCACATTGGCTACTCCATTCGTCCATCAGAAAGAGGCAAAGGTTATGCTAAAGAGACTCTCCGTCAGGGCTTGCAAGTTGCTAAGGAAAAGAACATCAAGAGAACGCTTGTGACCTGTAGCGTGAATAATCCTGCTAGCAGAGCAGTCATTTTAGCAAATGGTGGGCTTCTTGAGGATGTTCGTAATGGAGTCGAGCGTTATTGGATAGAGGTAGCGAATGAATAATCCAAAACCACAAGAATGGAAAAGCGAAGAACTCAGTCAAGGGCGGATTATTGATTACAAGGCCTTCAACTTTGTAGATGGAGAGGGTGTGCGTAACTCCCTCTATGTATCAGGTTGCATGTTTCACTGCGAGGGTTGTTATAATGTAGCGACCTGGTCCTTCAATGCTGGCATTCCCTATACAGCAGAATTAGAAGAACAGATCATGGCTGATCTCGCTCAACCTTATGTTCAAGGCTTGACCTTGCTGGGAGGGGAGCCCTTTCTCAATACGGGTATTCTTTTGCCGCTCATTAAGCGCATTCGAAAGGAATTGCCAAATAAGGATATCTGGTCCTGGACGGGATACACTTGGGAAGAAATGATGCTGGAGACCTCAGATAAACTGGAACTCTTATCACTGATTGATATTCTGGTTGATGGACGGTATGATCGAACTAAGAGAAATCTCATGCTCCAGTTTCGAGGTTCTTCCAATCAACGAATTATCGATGTGCAAAAATCCCTCAAAAATGGGCAAGTAGTGATTTGGGATAAGCTTAATGACGGAAAAGAAAGCTATGAACAGGTGAAGAGAGAGTGAAGAAAAACGACTTAATGGATCAACTAGTCTCAGAGATCGAGACAGGGAAAATCAGGACACTGGGTATATATGGTCATGGGGCTTCAGGTAAATCAACCTTTGCACAGGAATTGTACCAAATCCTAGATTCTGCAAAGGTAAACTTATTGGAAACCGATCCTTACATTGCTTCAAATCGTCATTTAGTGGTGCCAAAGGAGACTCCAGACCAAAAAGTGACCGCTTGTTTACCTGTGGCTCATGAACTGGCAAGTTTGCAGAGAGATATTCACGCATTGCAGGCAGGTATGGATGTCTTGACAATTGAAGAGCCTTGGAAGGCTAGTGAGGTCTTGTCTGGAACGAAACCGGTTCTGATTGTCGAAGGGATGTCTGTTGGTTTTCTTCCTAAAGAACTATTTGACAGAACAATCTGTTTCTACACGGATGAAGAGACCGAATTAAAGCGGCGCCTAGCTCGAGATACGACTGTGAGAAATCGCGATGCATCCGTTATATTGGCTACTCATCAGATAAGACGGGAGCAGTATCTGCGATACTATAAAGAAACTGAGTCAAGGGCGGACATTCTAGTGGCTCAATCAGAAGATAAATTTGATGTCAAGAGGACTTAACTTATATAGAAGAAAATCCCTAATTTTAAAAAGAAAAAATAGGAAAACAGTTTCATTGTAAAAAAACGAAAAAACAGCAACAAATCCCTTGCAATCGAAGGGGCTTTGTGTTATTCTATTATGGTGCTGTAAATTACAGCCTTAGCTTTGATGCAAGAGGTTGCGACACGCTCGGTTGCATTGCCACGCAACACCGCGTCGGTTTTCTTGTGGAGCTAGCCTATTATCTTAAATAGACGAAAAGGAGAAAAAGATGGCAAACAAAAAAATCCGTATCCGTTTGAAAGCTTACGAACACCGTACGCTTGATACAGCGGCTGCAAAAATCGTAGAATCAGCTACTCGTACAGGTGCACAAGTTGCGGGTCCAATCCCACTTCCGACTGAACGTAGCCTCTACACAATCATTCGTGCGACTCACAAATACAAAGACTCTCGCGAACAATTTGAAATGCGTACACACAAACGTTTGATCGATATTGTTAACCCAACTCAAAAAACAGTTGATGCGTTGATGAAATTGGATCTTCCAAGTGGTGTAAACGTAGAAATCAAACTTTAATCTAAAATATAAAAGAGCAGAGGCTGGTGTTTCAATATAATTGAACACGGGCTAAACTCGGTGTAAAAAAGATAAACTTCCTAGTGTCTGCTAGACACTGTGTCAGTTTCCTATTTTCACTTTGAGTTTGACGCCCTTTGTATCTTAGACTTGAGCATAAAAAACGCTCGTTAAAAACTTTTTGAATAAAAATATAGAAAAGGAACTATTTTCTCATGACAAAAGGAATCTTAGGGAAAAAAGTGGGAATGACTCAAATCTTCACTGAAGCTGGCGAATTGATCCCTGTAACAGTTATTGAAGCAACTCCAAACGTTGTTCTTCAAGTTAAAACTGTTGAAACAGACGGATACAACGCTATCCAAGTTGGTTTCGATGACAAACGCGAAGTATTGAGCAACAAACCTGCTAAAGGACATGTAGCGAAAGCTAACACGGCTCCTAAGCGCTTCATTCGTGAATTCAAAAACGTTGAAGGCTTGGAAGTTGGTGCTGAAATCACAGTTGAAACATTCGCAGCTGGAGATGTTGTTGACGTAACTGGTACTTCTAAAGGTAAAGGTTTCCAAGGTGTTATCAAGCGCCACGGACAATCACGTGGACCAATGGCTCACGGTTCTCGTTACCACCGTCGTCCAGGTTCTATGGGACCTGTTGCACCTAACCGCGTATTCAAAGGTAAAAACCTTGCAGGACGTATGGGTGGCGACCGCGTAACAATTCAAAACCTTGAAGTTGTACAAGTTGTTCCAGAAAAGAACGTTATCCTTATCAAAGGTAACGTACCAGGTGCTAAGAAATCTCTTATCACTATCAAATCAGCAGTTAAAGCTGGTAAATAATAAGGAAAGGGGAATACAGTCAAAATGGCAAATGTAACATTATTCGACCAAACTGGTAAACAAGCGGGCGAAGTTGTTCTTAACGATGCAATCTTTGGTATCGAACCAAACCAATCTGTTGTGTTTGATGTGATCATCAGCCAACGTGCTAGCCTTCGTCAAGGAACTCACGCAGTTAAAAACCGCTCAGCTGTTTCAGGTGGCGGACGCAAACCATGGCGTCAAAAAGGAACTGGACGTGCTCGTCAAGGTTCTATCCGCTCTCCACAATGGCGTGGTGGTGGAATCGTCTTCGGACCAACTCCACGTAGCTATGCGTACAAACTTCCTCAAAAAGTTCGTCGCCTTGCGCTTAAATCTGTTTACTCAGAAAAAGTTGCTGAAAATAAATTTGTAGCCGTTGATTCTCTTGAATTTACAGCTCCAAAAACTGCTGAATTTGCAAAAGTTCTTGCAGCTTTGAGCATCGATTCTAAAGTCCTTGTTATTCTTGAAGAAGGAAACGAATTCGCAGCTCTCTCAGCTCGTAACCTTCCAAACGTGAAAGTTGCGACTGCTACAACTGCAAGTGTTCTTGACATCGCAAATAGTGACAAACTTCTTGTTACTCAAGCAGCTATCTCTAAAATCGAGGAGGTTCTTGCATAATGAATTTGTATGATGTTATCAAAAAACCTGTAATCACTGAAAGCTCAATGGCTCAACTTGAAGCAGGAAAATATGTATTTGAAGTTGACACTCGTGCACACAAACTTTTGATCAAGCAAGCTGTTGAAGCTGCTTTCGAAGGTGTTAAAGTTGCCAACGTTAACACAATCAACGTAAAACCAAAAGCTAAACGTGTTGGACGTTACACTGGTTTTACTAACAAAACTAAAAAAGCTATCATCACACTTACAGCTGATTCTAAAGCAATCGAGTTGTTTGCTGCTGAAGCTGAATAATCTAAGGAGGAAATATCGTGGGAATTCGTGTTTATAAACCAACAACAAACGGTCGCCGTAATATGACTTCTTTGGATTTCGCTGAAATCACAACAAGCACTCCTGAAAAATCATTGCTTGTTGCATTGAAGAGCAAGGCTGGTCGTAACAACAACGGTCGTATCACAGTTCGTCACCAAGGTGGTGGACACAAACGTTTCTACCGTTTGGTTGACTTCAAACGTAACAAAGACAACGTTGAAGCAGTTGTTAAAACAATCGAGTACGATCCAAACCGTTCTGCAAACATCGCTCTTGTACACTACACTGACGGTGTGAAAGCGTACATCATCGCTCCAAAAGGTCTTGAAGTTGGTCAACGTATCGTTTCAGGTCCAGAAGCAGATATCAAAGTCGGAAATGCTCTTCCACTTGCTAACATCCCAGTTGGTACTTTGATCCACAACATCGAGTTGAAACCAGGTCGTGGTGGTGAATTGGTACGTGCTGCTGGAGCATCTGCTCAAGTATTGGGTTCTGAAGGTAAATACGTTCTTGTTCGTCTTCAATCAGGTGAAGTTCGTATGATTCTTGGAACTTGTCGTGCTACAGTTGGTGTTGTCGGAAACGAACAACACGGACTTGTGAACCTTGGTAAAGCAGGACGTAGTCGTTGGAAAGGTATCCGCCCAACAGTTCGTGGTTCTGTAATGAACCCTAACGATCACCCACACGGTGGTGGTGAAGGTAAAGCACCAGTTGGTCGTAAAGCACCATCTACTCCATGGGGCAAACCTGCTCTTGGTCTTAAAACTCGTAACAAGAAAGCGAAATCTGACAAACTTATCGTTCGTCGTCGCAACGAGAAATAATATTAAACTAGTCGCTTAAGCAACTAGTAAATCCGCCAGCTCGGTAGCGCTCCATGTGAGCGCAAGCCGCTGTGGTACAACATTTAAAGGAGAAAATATAAAAATGGGACGCAGTCTTAAAAAAGGACCTTTCGTCGATGAGCATTTGATGAAAAAAGTTGAAGCTCAAGCTAACGACGAAAAGAAAAAAGTTATTAAAACTTGGTCACGTCGTTCAACGATCTTCCCAAGTTTCATTGGTTACACTATTGCAGTTTATGACGGTCGTAAACACGTACCTGTTTACATCCAAGAAGACATGGTAGGTCACAAACTTGGTGAATTTGCACCAACTCGTACTTACAAAGGTCACGCTGCAGACGACAAGAAAACACGTAGAAAATAAGGAGAACATAAATGGCAGAAATTACTTCAGCTAAAGCAATGGCTCGTACAGTACGTGTTTCACCTCGTAAATCACGTCTTGTTCTTGATAACATCCGTGGTAAAAGCGTAGCCGATGCAATCGCAATCTTGACATTCACTCCAAACAAAGCTGCTGAAATCATCTTGAAAGTTTTGAACTCAGCTGTAGCTAACGCTGAAAACAACTTTGGTTTGGATAAAGCTAACTTGGTAGTATCTGAAGCATTCGCAAACGAAGGACCAACTATGAAACGTTTCCGTCCACGTGCGAAAGGTTCAGCTTCACCAATTAACAAACGTACAGCTCACATCACTGTAGCTGTTGCAGAAAAATAAGGAGGTAAAATCGTGGGTCAAAAAGTACATCCAATTGGTATGCGTGTCGGCATCATCCGTGATTGGGATGCCAAATGGTATGCTGAAAAAGAATACGCGGATTACCTTCATGAAGATCTTGCAATCCGTAAATTCGTTCAAAAAGAACTTGCTGACGCAGCAGTTTCAACTATCGAAATTGAACGCGCAGTAAACAAAGTTAACGTTTCACTTCACACTGCTAAACCAGGTATGGTTATCGGTAAAGGTGGTGCTAACGTTGATGCACTCCGTGCAAAACTTAACAAATTGACTGGAAAACAAGTACACATCAACATCATCGAAATCAAACAACCTGATTTGGATGCTCACCTTGTAGGTGAAGGAATTGCTCGTCAATTGGAGCAACGTGTTGCTTTCCGTCGTGCACAAAAACAAGCAATCCAACGTGCAATGCGTGCTGGAGCTAAAGGAATCAAAACTCAAGTATCAGGTCGTTTGAACGGTGCAGATATCGCCCGTGCTGAAGGATACTCTGAAGGAACTGTTCCACTTCACACACTTCGTGCAGATATCGATTACGCTTGGGAAGAAGCAGATACTACATACGGTAAACTTGGTGTTAAAGTATGGATCTACCGTGGTGAAGTTCTTCCAGCTCGCAAAAACACTAAAGGAGGTAAATAACCAATGTTAGTACCTAAACGTGTTAAACACCGTCGTGAATTCCGTGGAAAAATGCGCGGTGAAGCAAAAGGTGGAAAAGAAGTAGCATTCGGTGAATACGGTCTTCAAGCTACAACTAGCCACTGGATCACTAACCGCCAAATCGAAGCTGCTCGTATCGCCATGACTCGTTACATGAAACGTGGTGGTAAAGTTTGGATTAAAATCTTCCCACACAAATCATACACTGCTAAAGCTATCGGTGTGCGTATGGGATCTGGTAAAGGGGCACCTGAAGGTTGGGTAGCACCAGTTAAACGTGGTAAAGTGATGTTCGAAATCGCTGGTGTATCTGAAGAGATCGCTCGCGAAGCGCTTCGTCTTGCTAGCCACAAATTGCCAGTTAAATGTAAATTCGTAAAACGTGAAGCAGAATAAGGAGAAGGCATGAAACTTAATGAAGTAAAAGAATTTGTTAAAGAACTTCGTGGTCTTTCTCAAGAAGAACTCGCGAAGCGCGAAAACGAATTGAAAAAAGAATTGTTTGAACTTCGTTTCCAAGCTGCTACTGGTCAATTGGAACAAACAGCTCGCTTGAAAGAAGTTAAAAAACAAATCGCTCGTATCAAAACAGTTCAATCTGAAGCGAAATAATAGACTAGGGAAGGAGAAATTTCAATGGAACGCAATAATCGTAAAGTTCTTGTTGGACGTGTTGTATCTGACAAAATGGACAAGACAATCACAGTTGTAGTTGAAACAAAACGTAACCACCCAGTCTATGGTAAACGTATTAACTACTCTAAAAAATACAAAGCTCATGATGAAAACAATGTTGCCAAAGAAGGCGATATCGTACGTATCATGGAAACTCGTCCGCTTTCAGCTACAAAACGTTTCCGTCTTGTAGAAGTTGTTGAAGAAGCGGTCATCATCTAATCAAACCTGAAAGGAGAAAACTGAAATGATTCAAACAGAAACTCGTTTGAAAGTCGCAGACAACAGCGGTGCTCGCGAAATCTTGACTATCAAAGTTCTTGGTGGTTCAGGACGTAAATTTGCAAACATCGGTGATGTTATCGTGGCATCTGTAAAACAAGCTACTCCTGGTGGTGCGGTTAAAAAAGGTGACGTTGTTAAAGCAGTTATCGTTCGTACTAAATCAGGTGCTCGTCGTGCTGATGGTTCATACATCAAGTTTGACGAAAACGCAGCAGTTATCATCCGTGAAGACAAAACTCCTCGCGGAACACGTATCTTTGGCCCAGTTGCACGTGAATTGCGTGAAGGTGGCTTCATGAAGATCGTGTCACTTGCTCCAGAAGTACTTTAATTTTTAGAAACAAACTAGTCCCCTAGCTTGAAGCTAGGGTGCCCTTATGGGCGTAAGAAAAATCAAGGAGAAACCTAATGTTTGTAAAAAAAGGCGACAAAGTTCGCGTAATCGCTGGTAAAGATAAGGGAACAGAAGCTGTTGTCCTTACTGCCCTTCCAAAAGTAAACAAAGTTATCGTTGAAGGTGTTAACATCGTTAAGAAACACCAACGTCCAACTAACGAGCTTCCTCAAGGTGGTATCATCGAGAAAGAAGCAGCTATCCACGTATCAAACGTTCAAGTTTTGGACAAAAATGGTGTAGCTGGTCGTGTTGGTTACAAATTTGTAGACGGTAAAAAAGTTCGCTACAACAAAAAATCAGGCGAAGTGCTTGATTAATCACGAAGGAAAGGAGAAGTATAATGGCAAATCGTTTAAAAGAAAAATATCTTAATGAAGTAGTTCCTGCTTTGACAGAACAATTCAACTACTCATCAGTGATGGCTGTGCCTAAAGTAGATAAGATCGTTTTGAACATGGGTGTTGGTGAAGCTGTATCAAACGCTAAAAGCCTTGAAAAAGCTGCTGAAGAATTGGCACTTATCTCAGGTCAAAAACCACTTATCACTAAAGCTAAAAAATCAATCGCCGGCTTCCGTCTTCGTGAAGGTGTTGCGATCGGTGCAAAAGTTACCCTTCGTGGTGAACGTATGTACGAATTCTTGGATAAATTGGTTTCAGTTTCACTTCCACGTGTACGTGACTTCCACGGTGTTCCAACAAAATCATTTGATGGACGCGGGAACTACACACTTGGTGTGAAAGAACAATTGATCTTCCCAGAAATCAACTTCGATGACGTTGACAAAACTCGTGGTCTTGACATCGTTATCGTAACAACTGCTAACACTGACGAAGAGTCACGTGCATTGCTTACAGGCCTTGGAATGCCTTTTGCAAAATAATATAGGAGGTAAATCTAATGGCTAAAAAATCAATGATTGCTAAGAACAAACGTCCAGCGAAGTTCTCTACTCAAGCTTATACTCGTTGTGAAAAATGTGGTCGTCCACATTCAGTTTACCGCAAATTTAAACTTTGCCGTGTTTGCTTCCGTGAATTAGCTTACAAAGGACAAATTCCTGGTGTAACAAAAGCATCTTGGTAATTCTAGCTTTCAATCCCGTCGTGATTCGTCGTTATCTGCTTTTGCCTAACTCAAGTTATGCCTGCAAGCAGATGCCTAGACTCACTTAGGACTTGAAACCTAGAAATATATTCTGAGCCTAGCTCAATCATTAACTAGCAAGTGCAACTTGCAAACTACTAGTAAGAGGAGAAAAATAAAATGGTTATGACTGACCCAATCGCAGACTTCCTAACTCGTATTCGTAACGCTAACCAAGCTAAACACGAAGTACTTGAAGTACCTGCATCAAACATCAAAAAAGGGATTGCTGAAATCCTTAAACGCGAAGGTTTTGTAAAAAACGTTGAAATCATCGAAGATGACAAACAAGGCATCATCCGTGTATTCCTTAAATACGGACCAAACGGTGAAAAAGTTATTACTAACTTGAAACGTGTTTCTAAACCAGGACTTCGTGTCTACAAAAAACGTGAAGACCTTCCAAAAGTTCTTAACGGACTTGGAATTGCTATCCTTTCAACTTCTGAAGGTTTGCTTACTGATAAAGAAGCACGCCAAAAGAATGTTGGTGGAGAAGTTATCGCTTACGTTTGGTAATTGATGATGTGAGAGCGTTAAAAGAATGCAGTGAAAATAGGAAGTTTGTAGCAGGAGCGATGCTTCAAGACAAACTTATCTTTTTCACCAAATTCTTAGCTCGAACTCAAATCAAGATACAAAGCTCGTAAAGAACAAAGCAAAATTAGGAAGTTGGAGAAGTTTGTTTACAAACAAGCCAACTTATCTATTTTGCACAGTTCTTAGAGCGTGTTCAGTTCAGCTCTTGAACTAAATAAGTATCTGAACCCCGTGAAAACTGGCCGTTCTGGCCTGACAATTTAACAGGAGAAAATAAACATGTCACGTATTGGTAATAAAGTTATCGTGTTGCCTGCTGGTGTTGAACTCACTAACAATGACAACGTTGTAACTGTAAAAGGACCTAAAGGAGAACTTACTCGTGAGTTCTCAAAAGATATTGAAATCCGTGTGGAAGGTACTGAAGTAACTCTTCACCGTCCAAACGATTCAAAAGAAATGAAAACTATCCACGGAACTACTCGTGCCCTTTTGAACAACATGGTTGTTGGTGTATCAGAAGGATTCAAGAAAGAACTTGAAATGCGCGGGGTTGGTTACCGTGCACAACTTCAAGGATCTAAACTTGTTTTGGCTGTTGGTAAATCTCATCCAGACGAAGTTGAAGCTCCAGAAGGAATTACTTTTGAACTTCCAAACCCAACAACAATCGTTGTTAGCGGAATTTCAAAAGAAGTAGTTGGTCAAACAGCTGCTTACGTACGTAGCCTTCGTTCACCAGAGCCATATAAAGGTAAAGGTATCCGTTACGTTGGTGAATTCGTTCGCCGTAAAGAAGGTAAAACAGGTAAATAATGTTGAGTGGTTGAACATCAACCACCAACCTATTTTCCAACTTTGTGCATAGCACACGATTTAAAACTAAAGAGGTGAAAACTGTGATTTCAAAACCAGATAAAAACAAACTCCGCCAAAAACGCCACCGTCGCGTTCGCGGAAAACTCTCTGGAACTGCTGATCGCCCACGTTTGAACGTATTCCGTTCTAATACAGGCATCTACGCTCAAGTGATTGATGACGTAGCGGGTGTAACGCTCGCAAGTGCTTCAACTCTTGACAAAGAAGTTTCAAAAGGAACTAAAACTGAACAAGCCGTTGCTGTCGGTAAACTCGTTGCAGAACGTGCAAACGCTAAAGGTATTTCAGAAGTGGTGTTCGACCGCGGTGGATATCTATATCACGGACGTGTGAAAGCTTTGGCTGATGCAGCTCGTGAAAACGGATTGAAATTCTAATAGGAGGACACTAGAAAATGGCATTTAAAGACAATGCAGTTGAATTAGAAGAACGCGTAGTTGCTGTCAACCGTGTTACAAAAGTTGTTAAAGGTGGACGTCGTCTTCGTTTCGCAGCTCTTGTTGTTGTTGGTGACCACAACGGTCGCGTAGGATTTGGTACTGGTAAAGCTCAAGAAGTTCCAGAAGCAATCCGTAAAGCAGTAGATGATGCTAAGAAAAACTTGATCGAAGTTCCTATGGTTGGAACAACAATCCCACACGAAGTTCTTTCAGAATTCGGTGGAGCTAAAGTATTGTTGAAACCTGCTGTAGAAGGTTCTGGAGTTGCCGCTGGTGGTGCAGTTCGTGCCGTTGTGGAATTGGCAGGTGTGGCAGATATTACATCTAAATCACTTGGTTCTAACACTCCAATCAACATTGTTCGTGCAACTGTTGAAGGTTTGAAACAATTGAAACGCGCTGAAGAAGTTGCTGCCCTTCGTGGTATTTCAGTTTCTGATTTGGCATAAGAAAGGGGATAAAATGGCTCAAATTAAAATTACTTTGACTAAGTCTCCAATCGGACGCATTCCATCACAACGTAAAACTGTTGTAGCACTTGGACTTGGCAAATTGAACAGCTCTGTTATTAAAGAAGATAACGCTGCTATCCGTGGTATGATCACAGCAGTATCTCACTTGGTAACAGTTGAAGAAGTAAACTAATGAATTTTTAGGGGATGTGCACTATACCATCCCCTAAAACTAGATATAGTCATCTATGATGACGTCGTATAGGCGAGTTGATGGGGGAGACAACCTTTTCTCCCTTATCGGCGCTAGCATTTTACAAAAGAGGAGAAAATAAAAATGAAACTTCATGAATTGAAACCTGCAGAAGGTTCTCGTAAAGTACGTAACCGCGTTGGTCGTGGTACTTCATCAGGTAACGGTAAAACATCTGGTCGTGGTCAAAAAGGTCAAAAAGCTCGTAGCGGTGGCGGTGTACGTCTTGGTTTTGAAGGTGGACAAACTCCATTGTTCCGTCGTCTTCCAAAACGTGGATTCACTAACATCAACGCTAAAGAATACGCAATTGTGAACCTTGACCAATTGAACGTCTTTGAAGATGGTGCTGAAGTTACTCCAGTTGTTCTTATCGAATCAGGAATTGTTAAAGCTGAAAAATCAGGTATTAAAATTCTTGGTAACGGTGAGTTGACTAAGAAATTGACTGTGAAAGCAGCTAAATTCTCTAAATCAGCTGAAGAAGCTATCACTGCTAAAGGTGGTTCAGTAGAAGTCATCTAAGAGAGGTGACCTATGTTTTTTAAATTATTAAGAGAAGCTCTTAAAGTCAAGCAGGTTCGATCAAAAATTTTATTTACAATTTTTATCGTTTTGGTCTTTCGTATCGGAACTAGTATTACAGTTCCTGGTGTGAATGCCAATAGCTTGAATGCTTTAAGTGGATTATCCTTCTTAAATATGTTGAGCTTGGTGTCAGGGAATGCCATGAAAAACTTCTCAGTTTTTGCTCTTGGTGTTAGTCCCTACATTACGGCCTCTATCGTTGTCCAACTCTTGCAAATGGATATTTTACCCAAGTTTGTAGAGTGGGGTAAACAAGGGGAAGTAGGTCGAAGAAAATTAAATCAAGCTACTCGTTATATTGCTCTTGTTCTAGCCTTTGTGCAATCTATCGGGATTACAGCTGGTTTTAATACTTTAGCTGGAGCTCAATTGTTGAAAACAGCTCTTACTCCACAAGTCTTTATCATGATTGGTATCATCTTAACAGCTGGTAGTATGATTGTGACTTGGTTGGGAGAGCAAATTACAGATAAGGGATACGGAAATGGTGTTTCTATGATTATCTTTGCCGGGATTGTTGCCTCAATTCCAGAGATGATTCAGGGCATCTATGTGGACTACTTTGTGAACGTCCCAAGTAGCCGTATCAACTCATCTATCATTTTCGTAATCATTTTGATTATTACTGTTTTGTTGATCATTTACTTTACAACTTATGTTCAACAAGCAGAATACAAAATTCCAATCCAATATACTAAGGTTGCACAAGGTGCTCCATCTAGCTCTTACCTTCCTTTGAAGGTAAACCCTGCTGGAGTTATCCCTGTTATCTTTGCTAGTTCGATTACTGCAGCGCCAGCGGCTATTCTTCAGTTTTTGAGCGCTACAGGTCATGATTGGGCTTGGGTAAGAACAGCACAAGAAATGCTGGCAACAACTTCACCAACTGGTATTGCCATGTATGCTTTGTTGATTATTCTCTTTACATTCTTCTATACGTTTGTACAGATTAATCCTGAAAAAGCGGCAGAGAACCTACAAAAGAGCGGTGCCTATATCCACGGAGTCCGTCCTGGTAAAGGTACAGAAGAATATATGTCTAAACTTCTTCGTCGTCTTGCAACTGTTGGTTCCCTCTTCCTTGGTGTGATTTCTATTTTACCGATTGTAGCAAAAGATGTTTTCGGACTTTCAGAAGCAGTTGCTTTTGGAGGAACCAGTCTTTTGATCATTATCTCTACAGGTATTGAAGGAATCAAACAATTGGAAGGTTACCTATTGAAACGTAAGTATGTTGGTTTCATGGACAGAACAGAATAAAAGTATTTACTGAGTCAGTAAATACTGAGGGAGTGGAGGTTTAACTCTAACATTAGTGAGAGTTTGGTCTCCCCTCTTCTATTTTGTTTTTAAATAGGGGTGAAAAGATTTTTTGCTTCTATTTAAAAATAAAATAAGGAGATCAAATCATGAATCTTTTGATTATGGGCTTACCTGGTGCAGGTAAGGGAACTCAAGCAGCAAAAATCGTAGAACAATTCCATGTTGCACATATCTCAACAGGTGATATGTTCCGCGCTGCTATGGCAAATCAAACTGAAATGGGTGTTCTTGCTAAGTCATACATTGACAAGGGTGAATTGGTTCCTGACGAAGTGACAAATGGAATCGTAAAAGAACGTCTTTCACAAGATGATATTAAAGAAACAGGATTCTTGTTGGATGGTTACCCGCGTACAATCGAACAAGCTCATGCCTTGGACAAAACATTGGCTGAACTTGGCATTGAACTAGAAGGTGTCATCAACATTAAAGTGAATCCAGATAGCCTCTTGGAACGTTTGAGTGGCCGTATCATCCACCGCGTAACTGGAGAAACTTTCCACAAGGTCTTTAACCCACCAGTTGACTATAAAGAAGAAGATTACTACCAACGTGAAGATGATAAGCCTGAGACAGTCAAACGTCGTTTGGACGTTAATATTGCTCAAGGAGAACCAATCATTGCTCACTACCGTGCTAAAGGTTTGGTTCATGACATCGAAGGTAATCAAGATATCAATGATGTCTTTTCAGATATCGAAAAAGTATTGACAAATTTGAAATAAAGCGTTTTTCACACTTGCAAAAATCCGCTACAAATGTTATACTGAGATAGTCTGACTTATAATTGTTGTCTCTGTGTCTAGAGGCATCGAATCGAAATTTATGGAGGTGCTTTTGCGTGGCAAAAGACGATGTGATTGAAGTTGAAGGCAAAGTAGTTGATACAATGCCGAATGCAATGTTTACGGTTGAACTTGAAAATGGACATCAGATTTTAGCAACAGTTTCTGGTAAAATTCGTAAAAACTATATTCGTATTTTAGCGGGAGATCGTGTTACTGTCGAAATGAGTCCATATGACTTGACACGTGGACGTATCACTTACCGCTTTAAATAATCGAAAAACTTGGAGGGATAAGAAATGAAAGTAAGACCATCGGTCAAACCAATTTGCGAATACTGTAAAGTTATTCGTCGTAATGGTCGTGTTATGGTGATTTGCCCAGCAAATCCAAAACACAAACAACGTCAAGGATAAGATAGAAAGGAGAAAACATGGCTCGTATTGCTGGAGTTGACATTCCAAATGACAAACGTGTAGTAATCTCATTGACTTATGTTTATGGTATCGGACTTGCAACATCTAAGAAAATTTTGGCTGCTGCTGGAATCTCAGAAGATGTTCGTGTACGTGATCTTACATCAGATCAAGAAGATGCTATCCGTCGTGAAGTGGATGCAATCAAAGTTGAAGGTGACCTTCGTCGTGAAGTAAACTTGAACATCAAACGTTTGATGGAAATCGGTTCATACCGTGGTATCCGTCACCGTCGTGGACTTCCTGTCCGTGGACAAAACACTAAAAACAACGCTCGCACTCGTAAAGGTAAAGCTGTTGCGATTGCTGGTAAGAAAAAATAATATAGGAGGTAAAAGTCTTGGCTAAACCAACACGTAAACGTCGTGTGAAAAAGAATATCGAATCTGGTATTGCTCATATTCACGCTACATTTAATAACACTATTGTTATGATTACTGATGTGCATGGTAATGCAATTGCTTGGTCATCAGCTGGTGCTCTTGGTTTCAAAGGTTCTCGTAAATCTACACCATTCGCTGCTCAAATGGCTTCTGAAGCTGCTGCTAAATCTGCACAAGAACACGGTCTTAAATCAGTTGAAGTTACTGTAAAAGGTCCAGGTTCTGGTCGTGAGTCAGCTATTCGTGCGCTTGCTGCCGCTGGTCTTGAAGTAACAGCAATTCGTGATGTGACTCCAGTGCCACACAATGGTGCTCGTCCTCCAAAACGTCGCCGTGTATAATCATCGCATTACACTGCTTTTCGTTTAAGAGGGAGTAACTAAATGATCGAGTTTGAAAAACCAAATATAACAAAAATTGATGAAAATAAAGATTATGGCAAGTTTGTAATCGAACCACTTGAACGTGGCTACGGTACAACTCTTGGTAACTCTCTTCGTCGTGTACTTCTAGCTTCTCTACCAGGAGCAGCTGTGACATCTATCAATATTGATGGTGTGTTACATGAATTTGACACAGTTCCAGGTGTTCGTGAAGACGTGATGCAAATCATTCTGAACATTAAAGGAATTGCAGTGAAATCGTACGTTGAAGACGAAAAAATCATCGAACTGGATGTTGAAGGTCCTGCTGAAGTAACAGCTGGTGACATTTTGACAGATAGCGATATTGAAATTGTAAATCCAGATCATTATCTCTTTACAATCGGTGAAGGTTCTTCTCTAAAAGCGACTATGACTGTTAACAGTGGTCGTGGATATGTACCTGCTGATGAAAATAAAAAAGATAATGCACCGGTTGGAACACTTGCTGTAGATTCTATTTATACACCAGTTACAAAAGTCAACTATCAAGTGGAACCTGCTCGTGTAGGTAGCAATGATGGATTTGACAAATTAACCCTTGAAATCTTGACAAATGGAACAATTATTCCAGAAGATGCTTTAGGGCTTTCAGCACGTATTTTGACAGAACATCTTGATTTGTTTACAAATCTTACTGAGATTGCTAAGTCAACTGAAGTGATGAAAGAAGCTGACACTGAATCTGACGATCGTATTTTGGATCGTACGATTGAGGAACTGGACTTGTCTGTGCGTTCATACAACTGTTTGAAACGTGCCGGTATCAATACTGTGCATGATTTGACAGAAAAATCTGAAGCAGAGATGATGAAAGTACGAAATCTTGGACGCAAGAGTTTGGAAGAAGTGAAACTCAAACTCATTGATTTGGGTCTTGGATTAAAAGATAAATAAAGGAGGAATACATGGCTTACCGTAAACTAGGACGCACTAGCTCACAACGTAAAGCAATGCTTCGCGATTTGACAACTGACCTTTTGATCAACGAATCAATCGTGACAACTGAAGCTCGTGCTAAAGAAATCCGTAAAACTGTTGAAAAAATGATTACTCTAGGTAAACGTGGTGATTTGCATGCACGTCGTCAAGCAGCTGCTTTCGTACGTAATGAAATCGCATCTGAAAACTATGATGAAGCAACTGATAAGTACACTTCTACTACAGCACTTCAAAAATTGTTCTCAGAAATCGCACCTCGTTATGCTGAACGTAACGGTGGATACACTCGTATCCTTAAAACTGAACCACGTCGTGGTGATGCAGCGCCAATGGCGATCATCGAATTAGTATAAAATCATCAATTTTGTTGAGTGTTATGATGATGGAGTCTTGTGCTCTTAGTCTAGCTCTGGTCTACCGCTAGGATTTCGGTCCTAGCGGGAACACTCATCATAAGTTGGGATAGTAGACGCTTGTTTACGAAATTGTTTTTTGCTTAAGAACAACTTCGTAAGCAGGCGTTTTTGAGTATTTTCGTTAGAATTATGCTATACTATTTGAAAAGAATCCTGTTTAATGTTCAGGTTTCCTAATTAAAAGAAGAATTGGAGTTTGCTTATGAAAGCGATTATAACTGTTGTTGGTAAAGATAAATCTGGAATTGTTGCAGGTGTTTCTGGTAAAATTGCAGAATTGGGGTTGAATATTGATGATATCTCTCAAACCGTCTTGGATGAATATTTCACGATGATGGCTGTCGTCTCTAGTGATAAAAAGCAAGATTTTACCTATCTTCGTAATGAATTTGAAGCTTTTGGGCAAACTTTGAATGTAAAAATCAATATTCAGAGTGCAGCGATTTTCGAAGCTATGTATAATATCTAGGAGGTGCACATGGATATTAGACAAGTTACTGAAACCATTGCCATGATTGAGGAGCAAAACTTCGATATCAGAACCATTACCATGGGGATTTCTCTTTTGGACTGTATTGATCCAGATATCAATCGTGCTGCGGAGAAAATTTATCAAAAGATTACGACCAAGGCAGCTAATTTAGTGGCTGTTGGCGATGAAATTGCGGCTGAGTTGGGGATTCCAATCGTTAATAAGCGTGTATCGGTGACTCCTATCTCTTTGATTGGGGCAGCGACAGATGCGACGGACTATGTGGTTCTGGCAAAAGCGCTTGATAGGGCTGCGAAAGAAATCGGTGTGGACTTTATTGGTGGTTTCTCTGCCTTGGTACAAAAGGGGTACCAAAAGGGAGATGAGATTCTCATCAATTCTATTCCTCGTGCTTTGGCTGAAACGGACAAGGTCTGCTCGTCAGTCAATATCGGCTCAACCAAGTCTGGTATCAATATGACGGCTGTCGCAGATATGGGACGAGTTATCAAGGAAACGGCAACTCTATCTGATATGGGGGCAGCCAAGTTGGTTGTATTCGCTAATGCTGTTGAGGACAATCCATTTATGGCGGGTGCCTTCCATGGTGTTGGGGAGGCAGATGTTATCATCAATGTCGGAGTTTCTGGTCCTGGTGTGGTGAAGCGTGCCTTGGAAAAAGTTCGTGGAGAGAGCTTTGATGTAGTAGCCGAAACGGTCAAGAAGACTGCCTTCAAGATTACTCGTATCGGTCAATTGGTTGGTCAGATGGCCAGTGAGAGACTGGGTGTGGAGTTTGGTATTGTGGACTTGAGTTTGGCGCCAACTCCTGCGGTTGGAGATTCTGTTGCACGTGTCCTTGAGGAAATGGGGCTAGAGACAGTTGGTACGCATGGAACGACGGCTGCCTTGGCTCTCTTGAATGACCAAGTTAAGAAGGGCGGAGTTATGGCCTGCAACCAAGTTGGTGGTTTGTCTGGTGCCTTTATCCCTGTTTCAGAGGATGAAGGAATGATTGCTGCAGTGCAAAATGGCTCTCTTAATCTGGAAAAACTAGAAGCTATGACGGCTATCTGTTCCGTTGGTTTGGATATGATTGCCATTCCGGAGGATACACCTGCTGAAACCATTGCGGCTATGATTGCGGATGAGGCTGCAATTGGTGTCATTAACATGAAGACAACAGCTGTTCGTATTATTCCAAAAGGAAAAGAAGGCGACATGATTGAGTTTGGTGGCCTATTAGGAACTGCACCTGTTATGAAGGTCAATGGGGCTTCGTCTGTCGATTTCATCTCTCGTGGAGGACAAATCCCAGCACCAATTCATAGTTTTAAAAATTAAGAAAATAGGAGAAATTTTAAGTTCTATTTAAGGTTGGCTGTGTATACTATAATCATTAAATAAAGACCTCCTAATATTATTTGAAACAGATAACAAGTATTTAGTTTGAATTTGATTTTCATCTAATATCTTTATTTAATGAACTCCTAAACTTTTTCATAATAATCTCCTGCAAAAGTCGCCTGTATGGGTGGCTTTTGTTTTATCATCCATGTTATAATAGAAGCAAACGGAGGACGGAAAATGGTAAAAGTACGATTGTATTTGGTACGTCATGGCAAGACCATGTTTAACACGATTGGTCGTGCGCAAGGTTGGAGCGATACTCCCTTAACAGCTGAAGGTGAGCGAGGGATTCAAGAATTAGGAATCGGTTTGCGAGAATCTGGTTTGCAGTTTGAGCGCGCTTATTCGAGTGATTCTGGGCGCACCATTCAGACCATGGGAATTATCCTTGAAGAACTTGGCTTGCAGGGGAAAATCCCTTATCGCATGGACAAGCGTATCAGAGAATGGTGTTTTGGTAGCTTTGACGGGGCCTACGATGGCGATCTTTTCATGGGCATTATTCCCCGTATCTTTAATGTGGACCACGTTCACCAATTGTCTTATGCTGAACTGGCTGAGGGCTTGGTAGAGGTCGATACAGCTGGTTGGGCTGAAGGCTGGGAAAAACTCAGTGGCCGTATCAAAGAAGGCTTTGAAGCGATTGCTAAAGAAATGGAAGAACAAGGCGGCGGTAATGCTCTTGTCGTGAGTCACGGAATGACCATTGGAACCATTGTTTATCTGATCAATGGTATGCATCCGCATGGTCTAGATAATGGCAGCGTGACGATTCTTGAATATGAGGACGGCCAGTTTAGCGTTGAAGTTGTCGGCGACCGTAGTTACCGAGAACTAGGACGGGAGAAGATGGAAGAAGCCCCTATTTAATCAGTCTAGACTTGCTTGCCATGAGTTAGGAATTTGATAAGAATATCAAGATAAGAAAAAACAGCCGAGAATTCTTTCGGCTGTTTTTGATGGGGAAAACTAAAGTGTAATGCTGTTGCTTTTAGAGATTTTCATAAATAAGAGCAAGGAACCTACTGTTAGAACAGTCAGGATAGTTGACAAGGCTGCGGCTACACCGTAATTCCCTCTGAGAACCTCTGTATAAATGGCTACAGTCATTGTTCTTGTTTTGACATTGTAGAGGAGTATAGAAGTAGAGAGTTCTGAAATCATTGTGACCCAAGATAGGATGGCTCCAGAAATAATACCAGATAGCATCATTGGAGTTGTAATCTTGGCAAAGGTATTGAGGCGGCTACTTCCTAAGCTTTCAGCAGCTTCTTCAATACTTGGTGCTATTTGTTGCAAACTAGCAACAGATGAGCGAATAGTATACGGTAATCTTCTGACAGATAGAGACATAATCAAGATGAAAGCTGTCCCTGTAATCATAAGAAATCCACTTCCAAATAGACCAGTATTGAAGGAAGAAATGAAGGCAATCCCTAGAACGGTTCCTGGTACAATATAAGGAACCATACTGAGGCTGTCGATTAAGTTTGTAAACAAATTCCGTTTTCTAACGGCTAGGTAGGAGATAAATGTTGCAAATAAAACAACTAGAACTAAGGCAATCAAAGGGATACGAATGGTATTGAAAATAGCAGATCCCATACGATTGAAAGCAACTTTGTAACTGTTTAGAGAATAACCTTTGACAAATACCATACCTGATGTTTTTAGGAAAGAAGTATAAATCAAGTAGACTTGAGGTAGAACAGAGAACAAGATAATTCCGTAGACTGTTGCATAAATGGCAACCATTTTTCCTTTTGTAGTTTTTTTAGGCTCTATTGGATGGAGCGAATTCATGCTGAAACTGTAGCGATTTGAAATGTATTTTTGGATAAGGAAGATTGCCAAGGCAATGATAATCGCCATAATTGCTAAAGCAGATGCAAAAGCAGAATTTCCTCCAACCTCGCTAATAAATTGGGTATAAATCAAGACCGGGAAAGTCCGATATCCTTCACCAATTAACATCGGAGTTCCAAAGTCTGAGAATGCTCTCATAAATACAAGCAGGGCAGCAGCTAGTAAGGTTGGAACTAGGAGAGGTAAAACAACCGTTACGATACGCTTAAATCCGAAGGACCCCATGCTTTCAGCGGCTTCAAGTAGAGAATTGTCAATACTTTTCATTGTTCCAGCAACGTATAGAAATACCAGTGGAAATAGTTGAAGTGTAAAGACAAGTACAATTCCTTTGAATCCATAAATATCGATAGCTGGAAGATGAAGGGTATTTGTCAGGAATTTAGTAATGACCCCATTTCGTCCCAGCAAGAGAATCCAGGAGTAGGCTCCTACGAAAGGAGCTGACATGGAAGCAATGATAATCAATATTTGTAGAAATTTCTTTCCCTTGAAGTCATACATGGAAAAGAGGTAAGCTAATAGGGTTCCTACGACTAAGGAAGTGACAGTAGCGGTAATGGAAACCTTGAAACTGTTGACGAGTGTCTCAGAGTAGTAGGCTTTGCTAAAGAAAGTGACAAAATTAGCTAGTGAGAATTGTCCTTCATGTATGAGTGCTTGCTTGAGCACGGTAACGATAGGATAAACGAGAAAGACAAGATAGGTAAGAAAGATGAAGAAAGAGGAGACTGTCCAAATATTTAGTTTTTTACGTTCCATGCTTGACTCCTTTTATCAGGTTTTGTGAACCATCTGCAGAAAAGACGTTTAATTTTTGAGTATTGATTCGTAGACGAATACGATCGCCTTTTTGTAGATCTTCTTCAAAAGTTGATTCTTCGCTAACTTGAATTTTTGAGGCAAAGCCTGTCTCGATGAAGTATTCAGTATTCAGTCCAAGATAGACGCTATCGCTAATAGTTCCTTCAATATCTCCAGATTCATCTTTGATAAACTCTTCAGGACGAATGCTTACATGAATAGCTTGTTCCTCAGCCTGATCGAGGGCTGTCATTCTAAGGGCATAGCCGTCTGAAAAGACGATATAAGCGCCGTCGCTCCGTTTTTCGAGATTGGCAGGGATGATATTTGTGCGTCCGATAAAGGTTGCTACAAACTCATTAGCTGGTTTATGATAGAGTTCTTTTGGTCGGCCGATTTGTTGGATAACCCCATCTTTCATAACAGCAATTTGATCTGAAATAGCCATGGCTTCTTCTTGGTCGTGGGTTACATAAACGGTTGTAATTCCCACTTCGTGTTGGATTTCTCGAATGGCTTGACGCATATCCAAGCGAAGTTTGGCATCTAGGTTACTAAGTGGCTCGTCCATGAGGAGAACACTTGGATTAACAGCTAAGGCGCGTGCCAAGGCGACACGTTGTTGTTGTCCACCACTAAGTTTATCGGGCTTCCGATCCGCATATTGAGCAATTTGCATGAGTTCAAGATACTTGTTGGTCTGTTGGACCAATTCTTCTTTTGGAACCTTCTTTTGCTTGAGACCAAAAGCGACATTATCTCGGACAGTCAAATGTGGGAAAATAGCGTAGTTTTGGAAAACCATCCCGATATTGCGTTTGCTGGGTTCCATATTATTGATTTTTGTATCATCGAAGTAAAATTCTCCACCTTCGATACTGTTGAAACCTGCAATCATACGAAGAAGAGTCGTTTTCCCACACCCTGAAGGACCAAGGATGGTAAAGAGACTTCCTTTTGGAATTGTAATGTTCAAATTCTCAATAACAGGGACATCATGGTAGATTTTTTTGGCGTTAATAATTTTGATCTCACTCATAGTGAACCTCTTTTACTGTTTAGATTGGATATCTGTAAAAATATCATTGTACTTTTTAAGAATGGCGGATTTGTTTTTAATGACATAATCGGAATCTTCAGTGGCAATATTGATTTCTGTCATAGCCTTCATATTTTTATTGGTTTTAGCATTTTTACGAATGGGTCTGATTGTTGTTTCAGTTCCTAGCTTATCTTGGATTTCTTGAGAAAGGAGGAAGTCGATAAACTTCTTGGCGTTTTCCATGTGTTTAGCATTTTTGACGATAGCTGCGTTACCAGGTAAAAAGACGGTTCCTTCTTTTGGATAGATGACTTTTACCTCAACTCCATCATTTAAGAGTTTTAAGGCAGGATCTTCATAGGTGAGTCCTACGGCCATTTCTCCATCGGCGACAGCTTTGTAAACATTTGAAGAGCTAGATGCAATTTTTCCATCTACTAGGGTAAAGAGATTTTTCACATAGTTCCAAGCCTGTTCATTTTCGTATCCACCCTGGTCTACAAGCATGTTTGTTAATTGAGCAAAGGCGCTAGATGCGTTACTTGGATCAGCAGTAGCGATTTTTCCTTTTAATTTAGGATTGAGTAGATCATTGTAGCCTTCAATTTTAATATCTTTTGTAAGAGCTGAATTGGCAATGATGACACTGACATCAAGTGTATAAGGCGTGTAGAATCCGGTTTTATTTTGATATTCAGGGATTATCTGGTCGTTCTCTTGAGAAATATAAGGTTCAAAAAGATTTTCGTTAGAAGAGAAGAGGGCGTAGGAGCCTCCGAAAATGACATCGGCTACAGGGGATTCTTTTTCAGCCTCAGCTTTTTTGAACAATTCACCAGTACTGGCTTGTACTAAGTCAACCTTAACACCATATTTTTCTTCGAAGGCTGGGATTGTTTCTTCGATAAGGTCTTCAGGGTTAGGCGAGTAGACAACCAAAGTGTTATCTGAATCTTTTTCAGTGTTAGTTTCCGCTTCTATAGCTGAAGAACATCCTGATAAAGTAAGAAATATCCATCCACAAGAGAGAAAGAATAGTAGTTTTTTCATAAGAATCTCCTTTTTTACGAACATTTTCACTCCACGATTTGATTAACATTTATAATTTGCAGAGTTCTATAGGATATAATAAAAACCTTAAAGAAATCTAAAACGGGAAATATGAGTCAAAGACGCTAGGGGGAAGAAAATGGAGGAGACAAAAAATCAATAGAAGTTAGCTCCAAATGGGGGCTAATTTTTTATACTGCTACATAAGCTGGATTTGCGATTCGGTCTTTCTTGTCATCCAAGCCTAAAAGAACATTTCTCGTCTTTCAAATTCCCTCAAAAATGGTATAATAGTAACATCACGAAATTGGAGAGAGACCATGAGTTTTTACAATCATAAAGAAATTGAGCCTAAGTGGCAGGGCTACTGGGCAGAACATCATACATTTAAGACAGGAACAGATGCATCAAAACCGAAGTTTTATGCTCTCGATATGTTCCCTTATCCGTCTGGAGCAGGTTTGCACGTAGGACACCCAGAAGGTTATACTGCAACCGATATCCTCAGCCGTTACAAACGTGCGCAAGGATACAACGTCCTTCACCCAATGGGATGGGATGCCTTTGGTTTGCCAGCTGAGCAGTACGCTATGGACACAGGAAATGACCCGGCAGAATTTACAGCGGAAAATATTGCTAACTTCAAACGCCAAATCAATGCGCTTGGATTTTCTTATGACTGGGATCGTGAAGTCAACACAACCAATCCAAACTACTACAAGTGGACTCAGTGGATCTTCACCAAGCTTTACGAAAAGGGCTTGGCCTATGAAGCGGAAGTGCCAGTAAACTGGGTTGAAGAGTTGGGAACAGCCATCGCCAACGAAGAGGTTCTTCCTGATGGAACTTCTGAGCGTGGAGGCTATCCAGTTGTCCGTAAACCAATGCGCCAATGGATGCTTAAAATCACGGCCTATGCAGAGCGCTTGCTTAATGACTTGGATGAGTTGGATTGGCCAGAATCTATCAAGGACATGCAACGCAACTGGATTGGGAAATCAACTGGTGCCAATGTAACATTTAAAGTTAAGGGAACAGATAAGGAATTCACAGTCTTTACCACTCGTCCTGACACCCTTTTCGGTGCGACTTTCACTGTCTTGGCTCCTGAGCATGACTTGGTTGACGCTATTACAAGTCCAGAGCAAGCAGAAGCAGTAGCAGACTACAAACACCAAGCTAGCCTCAAGTCTGACTTGGCTCGTACAGACCTTGCCAAGGAAAAAACAGGTGTTTGGACTGGTGCTTATGCCGTCAACCCTGTCAATGGTAAGGAAATTCCAATCTGGATTGCAGACTACGTCCTTGCTAGCTATGGTACAGGTGCGGTCATGGCTGTGCCTGCCCACGACCAACGTGACTGGGAATTTGCCAAACAATTTGACCTTCCAATCGTAGAAGTACTTGAAGGTGGAAACGTAACAGAAGCTGCCTACACAGAAGATGGACTTCATGTCAATTCAGACTTCCTAGATGGACTCAACAAAGAAGATGCTATTGCCAAGATTGTGGCTTGGTTGGAAGAAAAAGGCTGTGGACAAGAGAAGGTCACCTACCGTCTCCGCGACTGGCTCTTTAGCCGTCAACGTTACTGGGGTGAGCCAATTCCTATCATTCATTGGGAAGACGGAACTTCAACAGCTGTTCCTGAAAATGAATTACCACTTGTCTTGCCTGTAACCAAGGATATCCGTCCTTCAGGTACTGGTGAAAGTCCACTAGCTAACTTGACAGATTGGCTTGAAGTGACTCGTGAAGATGGCATCAAAGGTCGTCGCGAAACCAATACTATGCCACAGTGGGCTGGTTCAAGCTGGTACTACCTCCGTTATATTGACCCACACAATACTGAGAAATTGGCTGATGAGGACCTTCTCAAACAATGGTTGCCAGTAGATATCTACGTGGGTGGTGCAGAGCATGCTGTACTTCACTTGCTCTACGCTCGTTTCTGGCACAAATTCCTCTATGACCTCGGTGTTGTTCCGACTAAGGAACCATTCCAAAAACTCTTTAACCAAGGAATGATTTTGGGAACCAGCTACCGCGACCACCGTGGAGCGCTTGTGGCGACTGACAAGGTTGAAAAACGTGACGGCTCCTTCTTCCATGTGGAAACAGGAGAAGAGTTGGAGCAAGCACCAGCCAAGATGTCTAAATCGCTTAAGAACGTTGTTAACCCAGACGATGTGGTGGAACAATACGGTGCCGACACCCTTCGTGTCTATGAAATGTTCATGGGGCCACTTGATGCTTCAATCGCTTGGTCAGAAGAAGGTCTGGAAGGAAGCCGTAAATTCCTTGACCGTGTTTACCGTTTGATTACAAGCAAGGAAATTGTTGCGGAAAACAATGGCGCTCTTGACAAGGTTTACAACGAAACAGTCAAATCTGTTACTGAGCAAATCGAGTCTCTCAAATTCAACACAGCCATTGCCCAACTTATGGTCTTTGTCAATGCGGCTAACAAGGAAGACAAGCTCTATGTTGACTATGCCAAAGGATTTATCCAAATGATTGCACCATTTGCGCCTCACTTGGCAGAAGAACTCTGGCAAACTGTTGCGATAACAGGTGAGTCAATCTCTTACGTGGCTTGGCCAACATGGGACGAAAGCAAACTAATTGAAGACGAAATCGAAATCGTCGTCCAAATCAAAGGTAAAGTCCGTGCTAAACTCATGGTCGCTAAAGACTTGTTACGCGAAGAATTACAAGAAATTGCTCTCGCTGATGAAAAAGTCAAAGCAGAAATTGACGGTAAGGAAATCGTGAAAGTGATTGCGGTACCTAACAAACTCGTTAATATTGTTGTGAAATAATTGTAGACTATAGTTGATTAAAAAAAGAAACAATTTTTTGTTCACTTTTTGGGAGGTATTAATGAGGACTCAAAGTCATAAGGAGATTGTTGAAGAATATTCTGATTCACGGGGGAATTATGAAGATTGCTTAAATTATGTAGAGAATACTGTAAAGAATATTATTAAAAGTCAATCTATTAACGTTCATGAAATAATTGGGAGAGTAAAAACTGTAGAGTCTCTCGAAGGCAAAGTAAAAAGGAAAAATTATTCTAATTTAGCTGAGATTACTGATTTATGCGGTATTCGTATCATAACGTACTTTAGTGATGATGTTGATAAAATAGCTGAGTTAATCAGTCAAGAATTCGAGGTTGATGTAGAGAATACTATTGATAAACGTAAAAGTGAGGATCCAACAAAATTTGGTTATGTTTCACTTCATTATGTGGTGGGTTTAAAAGAAGAGAATACTTCACCTACTTTATATGGTAGATTTAAGAATATAAAATTAGAGATACAAATTAGGACAGTTATGCAGCATGCCTGGGCTGAAATTGAACATGATTTGGGATATAAAAGTAAGGAAGATATACCTAATCAATATAGAAGACAATTCTCCAGATTAGCAGGACTAATTGAATTGGCCGATGATAACTTTTTACAGTTAAAAAATAATATTAATAACTATGAGCAGGAGATAAGGGAAAAATTACCTACTTCGAAAAAAGAATTACCGATAGATAGCAGTACGCTTATGACTTATGTAAAAGAAGATCAAAATTACATTGAACTACTGAATACGATTAAATCGTTATATATGGATATAGATATTAATATTGATATTGATAGTTCTTCTCTATCTACGGTAGTTCAGAGGGTGAAAAAATTGGGTTTGAAGACTATAGGAGAGATAGATGAATTATTGGAAAGATATAAGGATATCTTTTTAAGGATATGGGCAATTGAGATGAATATTATGCATTATACGGGTATATCGTCATTGACTCCATTATTATACATTACTAATGTGTTAGAATCAGTTAATAGGATTGACATTTCTGATGAAGAATTTATGAAAGTTTCGGATGATGAATTTTCAGATGTATTTAGTATATCGTACCCAATTGATGTTTATGAAGGTTAAAAAGTAATTTTTTAAATATGAAAAGAGGGGGTTCCTATTTGACTAAGTTGAATAACTCGTAGTGTTGCTCTTTATAAAGTGAAGGTAACTAAACTCGTCAGCATCGTTGTGAAATAAGATAGGAGTCCTTCAGAGGTAGACTCTGGAGGATTTTTTGAATCTTCTTATGAAAGTATGATATACTATGGGCAACTATAAAGTTTGTAAAGCTAAATAAGGAGAATACTATGCCAGTAAACGAATATGGTCAGATGATTGGGGAGTCAATGGAAGGTTATACACCAGGTGAATTGCCTTCTATTGATTTCTTAGAAGGGCGTTATACTAGGGTAGAGGCTCTTTCAGTGGAAAAGCATGTGGAGGATTTATTAGCTGTTTATGGCCCGGATACTCCTCGGGAGATGTGGACCTACCTCTTTCAGGAGCCAGTGGCAGATATGGAGGAACTGGTCAGCCTTTTAAATCAGATGTTGGCTCGTAAGGACCGTTTTTACTATGCAGTCATAGACAAGGCAACTGGTAAGGTTTTGGGAACTTTTTCTCTCATGCGTATTGACCAGAATAACCGAGTAATAGAAGTGGGAGCTGTCACTTTTTCTCCAGAGCTCAGGGGGACACGGATAGGAACAGAAGCCCAGTATCTCTTGGCTTGCTATGTCTTTGAAGAACTCAACTATCGTCGCTATGAGTGGAAATGCGATGCTCTTAACCTGCCATCAAGACGAGCAGCAGAACGTTTGGGCTTTGTCTATGAAGGAACCTTCCGCCAAGCAGTTGTTTATAAGGGGCGTACAAGAGATACGGATTGGTTGTCTATGATTGATAAGGACTGGTCTCAAGTCAAATCTCGTTTAGAAACATGGTTGGCGCCTGAAAATTTTGATAAAAATGGGCGGCAGTACAAGAGCTTGAGAGAGTTTTAAGAGGTGTTGAGATGATTACTATTAAAAAGCAAGAATTTGTCAAGCTAGAGGATATTTTGCATCTCTATCAGGCTGTTGGTTGGACAAATTATACAAATCAACCTCAGATGCTGGAGCAAGCCTTGTCTCATTCATTAGTAATTTATCTGGCACTTGATGATGATGCTGTGGTGGGCTTGATTCGTTTGATTGGAGATGGTTTTTCGTCAGTTTTTGTACAGGATTTGATTGTTTTACCTAGCTATCAGCGCCAAGGGATTGGTAGCGCCTTGATGAAAGAGGCTTTAGAGGATTATAAAGAGGTTTATCAAGTCCAGCTGGCGACAGAACAGACAGAAAAAAATGTAGGATTTTATCGTTCTATGGGTTTTGAAACTTTATCCACCTATGACTGTACAGGAATGATTTGGGTAAACAGAGAAAAATCATAAAACTTGTTTTTTTATTAAGCAAAGTTTAAGGATGGTCTAGTATTATATAGTCATTAAATAAAGACCTCCTAACTTTATTTAATGAAATCCTAAAACTTTTTTCATCATAATCTCCTAATGAAGTCACCCAATCAGGTGGCTTTTTTCTTGGATAGGTGATGGTGATAGAATTTTTTTAAAAATGGTAGAATTTGAGAAAAGTTAAGCTAGTTTTAAGTTTCGTCTTGTATCATATAGTTATTAAATAAAGACCTCCTAACTTTATTTAATAAAATCCTAAACTTTTCTTTTTCATAATAATCTCCCTTAACTCCACCCAATCAGGTGGAGTTTTTTTGCTCTATTTCAGGCTTTTGGGGACTATTCTAAAAATCATTTTCCGATATTTTTCGGATTTTGGTCGGGGAATTGGCGGGGACTTTTTAGCGAATATGATTAAGAAATAGGTCTGTTGTAGCTTCATCTACTTCAACCTCACTTTGAATGTAAGTGACTGTTAATTGAAGGACTAGAACTACTGTAATAATGCTCTTGGTTGTCAAGGAGTGAGTCATCATATTGTTGTACAGAGGGTTAAAGCTTGAAAAGTCGAGAATATAAACCTTTGACAAAATTTGTGAACTATGGGATAATAAAAAGGAATTGAGTACTAGTTCTATATCATAGGCTAGAAAAGACCCCAAGCTAACTTCCATATTAAGCTTAGGGTCTTTTTTGACACTATTTGTCCTTGTTTAGCCATTTATCGACTAATCGAAGAATGACACCGACTACAATTGGTCCGATGATAGTTTTGAGTACTAATTCCATCATGGGCTATCTCACCTCCTTTCGTAGGTGGTGTAGAAGTGCCGTATAATATTATACAACCAACATAAGTGCTAAATTCAGGAGTCACCCAATCGGGTGGCTTTTTTGTTTGTGGCTTGGATTTTTGATATAATAGAGCCATGAGTAGAATTTTAGATAATGAGATAATGGGGGATGAGGAGTTAGTAGAACGTACGCTCCGTCCTCAGTATTTACGTGAATATATTGGGCAGGATAAAGTCAAGGACCAGCTTCAAATCTTTATCGAAGCTGCCAAAATGCGGGATGAAGCACTGGATCATGTGCTCTTATTTGGCCCTCCAGGCTTGGGAAAAACGACCATGGCTTTTGTTATTGCCAACGAACTAGGTGTCAATCTCAAGCAGACGTCTGGGCCTGTCATTGAAAAAGCTGGGGATTTGGTAGCGATTTTGAATGACTTAGAGCCTGGGGATGTTCTCTTTATTGATGAGATTCATCGTTTGCCCATGTCAGTGGAAGAGGTGCTTTATAGTGCTATGGAGGATTTCTACATTGACATCATGATTGGGGCTGGTGAAGGCAGTCGCAGTGTTCATTTGGAGTTGCCACCTTTCACTTTGATTGGTGCGACGACTCGGGCTGGTATGCTCTCAAATCCACTACGGGCACGTTTTGGGATTACAGGTCATATGGAGTATTATGCTCATGCTGATTTGACAGAAATTGTCGAGCGGACGGCAGATATTTTTGAGATGGAAATCACTCATGAGGCAGCGTCTGAGTTAGCACTACGTAGCCGTGGGACCCCTCGTATTGCCAATCGTCTCCTCAAGCGCGTGCGCGATTTTGCCCAGATTATGGGGAATGGGGTTATCGATGATCTTATTACCGATAAGGCTTTGACCATGCTGGATGTTGACCATGAAGGTCTGGACTATGTGGACCAGAAAATCCTTCGCACCATGATTGAGATGTACGGTGGTGGTCCTGTTGGTCTAGGAACTCTTTCTGTTAACATAGCAGAAGAGCGTGAGACAGTTGAAGACATGTATGAGCCCTACTTGATTCAAAAAGGTTTTATCATGCGGACGCGGTCTGGACGGGTGGCGACTGCTAAGGCATATGAGCACTTAGGTTATGAATATAGTGAAAAATGAGCAAGAAATTCTAGAGGCTTTTAGAGAAAATCCGGATATGATGGCTATTTTGACTATCATCCGAAACCTTGGTCTGAAAGATTCTTGGTTGGCAGCAGGTTCTGTCAGAAATTTTATCTGGAATCTCTTGTCAGAGAGACCAGCATTTGATCTTGAAACAGATGTAGATGTGATTTTCTTTGATCCGGATATTTCTTATGAGGAAACCTTGTTCCTAGAGAAAAAGCTGAGAGCGGATTTTCCTCAGTATCAGTGGGAATTGAAAAATCAGGTCTATATGCACCAGCACAGCCCTCATACTGCTCCCTATAGCAGCTCTTGTGATGCTATGAGTAAGTATCCAGAACGGTGTACGGCAGTTGGACTGCGCTTGAATGAAGAATCCGCTTTGGAACTCTATGCACCTTATGGTTTGGAGGATATTTTAAATTTTCAAGTTCGTCCAACTCCTCATTTTTTAGAGAATGAAGACCGAATGGAACTTTATCGAACACGTCTAACCAAGAAAAATTGGCAGGAGAAATGGAAAAATTTGATTTTTAAAAATACTTAAGGAAACTTTAAGCTAGGAAGTGTATACTAAGTCCATAAGTTAAGAAGACCTTAACTTAAACTCCTAAAACTTTTTCATAATAATCTCCCTATAAAAAATAGAGTCGCCCAATCAGGCGACTTATTTTTTTGAAAAATGGGCTTGGTGCCTGAGAATAAATAGCTTAGTGATAGAAGAAAATAGGGAAATATGGTATAATGAAACGATAGATTTTTGAATAGGAATAAGATCATGTTTGGATTTTTTAAGAAAGATAAGGCTGTGGAAGTAGAGGTTCCGACACAGGTTCCTGCTCATATCGGCATCATCATGGATGGCAATGGCCGTTGGGCTAAAAAACGTATGCAACCGCGAGTCTTCGGACATAAGGCGGGCATGGAAGCATTGCAAACTGTGACCAAGACCGCTAACAAACTAGGCGTTAAGGTTATTACGGTCTATGCTTTTTCTACGGAAAACTGGACCCGTCCAGATCAGGAAGTCAAGTTTATCATGAACTTGCCAGTAGAGTTTTATGATAATTATGTCCCGGAATTGCATGCGAATAATGTTAAGATTCAAATGATTGGGGAAACGGACCGCCTGCCTAAGCAAACCTTTGAAGCTCTGACCAAGGCTGAGGAATTGACTAAGAACAACACAGGATTAATTCTGAATTTTGCCCTCAACTATGGTGGACGTGCTGAAATCACACAGGCTCTTAAGTTGATTTCCCAGGATATTTTAGATGCTAAAATCAACCCAGGTGACATCACAGAGGAATTGATTGGCAACTATCTCTTCACCCAGCATTTACCTAAGGAGTTACGAGACCCAGACTTGATTATTCGGACTAGTGGAGAATTGCGCTTGAGCAATTTCCTTCCATGGCAAGGAGCCTATAGTGAGCTCTATTTTACAGATACCTTATGGCCTGATTTTGACGAGGCGGCCTTGCAGGAAGCTATTCTTGCCTACAATCGTCGTCATCGCCGATTTGGAGGAGTTTAGGAGGAAATATGACACAGGATTTACAGAAAAGAACCTTGTTTGCAGGGATTGCCCTGGCTATTTTCCTACCAATTTTAATGATTGGTGGCCTCTTGCTTCAGATAGCAATTGGAATCATAGCCATGCTAGCCATGCATGAACTTTTGAAGATGAGAGGTCTAGAGACTATGACTATGGAGGGCCTCTTAACCCTCTTTGCAACCTTTGCTTTGACCATTCCCTTGGAGAATTATCTGACTTTTTTACCAGTTGATGGGAATGTGGTTGCCTATAGTGTTTTGATTTCAATCATGTTAGGAACGACCGTTTTTAGTAAGTCTTATACGATTGAGGACGCTGTTTTCCCTCTTGCTATGAGTTTCTATGTAGGCTTTGGATTTAATGCTTTACTAGATGCTCGCGTTGCAGGTTTAGATAAGGCTCTCTTGGCCTTGTGCATCGTCTGGGCTACCGACAGTGGTGCCTATCTTGCTGGGATGAACTTTGGGAAACGGAAACTGGCTCCAACGGTTTCTCCAAATAAAACCTTTGAGGGTGCCTTGGGTGGTATTTTAGGCGCTATTTTAGTAACCATCATCTTTATGATGTTTGACAGAACAGTTGCTCTTCCGTATGGAATTTACAAGATGTCGGTCTTTGCTATTTTCTTTAGCATTGCTGGACAATTTGGTGATTTACTAGAAAGTTCGATCAAACGTCATTTTGGTGTCAAGGATTCTGGGAAATTTATCCCTGGACATGGTGGTGTTTTGGATCGTTTTGATAGTATGTTGCTTGTATTTCCAATCATGCACTTATTTGGACTCTTTTAATCAAAAGACGGAGGAAATACTATGCTCGGAATTTTAACCTTTATTCTGGTTTTCGGGATTATTGTGGTGGTGCACGAGTTTGGACACTTCTACTTTGCCAAGAAATCAGGGATTCTAGTGCGTGAATTTGCCATTGGTATGGGACCCAAGATCTTTGCTCACACTGGCAAGGATGGAACGGCCTATACCATTCGAATCTTGCCTCTGGGTGGCTATGTTCGCATGGCCGGTTGGGGTGATGATACAACTGAAATTAAGACAGGAACTCCTGTCAGTTTGACCCTTACTGATGATGGTAAGGTTAAACGCATCAATCTCTCAGGTAAAAAATTGGATCAAACAGCTCTTCCTATGCAGGTGACCCAGTTTGACTTTGAAGACAAGCTCTTTATCAAAGGATTGGTTCTGGAAGAAGAAAAAACTTTTGCAGTGGATCATGATGCAACGGTTGTGGAAGCAGACGGTACTGAGGTTCGGATTGCACCTTTAGATGTTCAATATCAAAATGCGACTATCTGGGGCAAACTGATTACCAACTTTGCAGGCCCTATGAACAACTTTATCTTAGGTGTCGTTGTTTTCTGGATTTTAATCTTTATGCAGGGTGGTGTCAGAGATGTCGATACCAACCAGTTCCATATTATGCCCCAAGGGGCCTTGGCTAAGGTGGGAGTGCCAGAAACAGCTCAGATTACCAAGATCGGCTCACATGAGGTTAGCAACTGGGAAAGTTTGATTCAGGCTGTGGAATCAGAAACCAAAGATAAGACGGCCCCGACCTTGGATGTGACTATTTCTGAAAAGGGTAGTGACAAACAAGTCACTGTTACTCCGGAAGAAAGTCAAGGCCGTTACCTTCTAGGTGTTCAACCGGGAATTAAGTCAGATTTTCTATCCATGTTTGTAGGTGGTTTTACAACTGCAGCCGACTCGGCTCTCCGAATCCTGTCAGAACTGAAAAATTTGATTTTCCAACCAGATTTGAACAAACTAGGTGGACCTGTTGCCATCTTTAAGGCAAGTAGTGATGCTGCTAAAAATGGAATTGAGAATGTCTTGTACTTCTTGGCAATAATTTCCATCAATATTGGGATTTTTAATCTTATTCCGATTCCAGCCCTGGATGGTGGTAAGATTGTGCTCAATATCCTAGAAGCCATTCGCCGCAAACCATTGAAACAAGAAATTGAAACCTATGTCACCTTGGCCGGAGTGGTCATCATGGTTGTCTTGATGATTGCTGTGACCTGGAATGACATCATGCGACTCTTTTTTAGATAATCGAGGAATATTATGAAACAAAGTAAAATGCCTATCCCAACGCTTCGCGAAATGCCAAGCGATGCTCAAGTTATCAGCCACGCTCTTATGTTGCGAGCTGGTTATGTTCGCCAAGTTTCAGCAGGCGTTTATTCTTACCTACCACTTGCTAACCGTGTGATTGAAAAAGCTAAAAACATCATGCGCCAAGAATTCGACAAGATTGGTGCCGTTGAGATGTTGGCTCCTGCCCTTCTTAGTGCAGAATTGTGGCGCGAATCAGGTCGTTATGAAACTTATGGTGAAGACCTTTACAAACTAAAAAACCGTGAAAAATCAGACTTCATTCTAGGTCCAACTCACGAAGAAACCTTTACAGCTATTGTCCGTGATTCTGTTAAGTCTTACAAGCAATTGCCACTCAACCTTTACCAAATCCAGCCTAAGTATCGTGATGAAAAACGCCCACGTAATGGACTTCTCCGTACACGTGAGTTCATCATGAAGGATGCTTACAGTTTTCACGCTAACTATGATAGCTTGGATAGTGTTTATGATGAGTACAAGGCTGCTTATGAGCGTATTTTCACTCGTAGTGGCTTAGACTTCAAGGCTATCATTGGTGACGGTGGAGCCATGGGTGGTAAGGACAGCCAAGAATTTATGGCCATTACACCTGCTCGTACAGACCTTGACCGCTGGGTTGTCTTGGACAAGTCAGTTGCCTCATTTGACGAAATTCCTGCAGAAGTGCAAGAAGAAATCAAGGCAGAATTGCTCAAATGGATGGTTTCTGGTGAAGATACCATTGCTTACTCAAGTGAATCTAGCTATGCGGCTAACTTAGAAATGGCAACAAACGAGTACAAACCAAGCAACCGTGTTGTCGCTGAAGAAGAAGTGACTCGTGTTGCAACGCCAGATGTTAAATCAATTGATGAAGTTGCAGCCTTCCTCAATGTTCCAGAAGAACAAACGATTAAAACCCTCTTCTACATGGCAGATGGTGAGCTTGTTGCAGCCCTTCTAGTTGGAAATGACCAACTCAACGAAGTCAAGTTGAAAAACCACTTGGGAGCAGATTTCTTTGACGTTGCTAGCGAAGAAGAAGTAGCAAGTGTTGTTCAAGCAGGTTTTGGTTCACTTGGCCCAGTTGGTTTGCCAGAGAATGTTAAAATTATTGCAGATCGTAAGGTGCAAGATGTTCGCAATGCAGTTGTCGGTGCTAACGAAGATGGCTACCACTTGACTGGTGTGAACCCAGGTCGTGATTTTACTGCAGAATATGTGGATATCCGTGAAGTTCGTGAGGGTGAAATTTCTCCAGACGGACAAGGTGTCCTTAACTTTGCGCGTGGTATCGAAATTGGTCACATCTTCAAACTCGGTACTCGCTATTCAGCAAGCATGGGAGCAGATGTTTTGGATGAAAATGGCCGTGCTGTGCCAATTATCATGGGATGTTACGGTATCGGTGTCAGCCGTCTCCTTTCAGCAGTGATGGAGCAACACGCTCGCCTCTTTGTTAATAAGACACCAAAAGGTGAATATCGTTACGCTTGGGGAATCAACTTCCCTAAAGAATTGGCCCCATTTGATGTGCACTTGATTACTGTCAATGTCAAGGATGAAGAAGCGCAAGCCTTGACAGAAAAGCTTGAAGCAAGCTTGATGGGAGCAGGTTACGAAGTCTTGACAGACGATCGTAACGAGCGTGTCGGAGTCAAATTCAGTGATAGCGACTTGATTGGATTGCCGATTCGTATCACTGTTGGGAAGAAAGCGGCCGATGGCATCGTAGAAGTGAAGATTAAAGCGACTGGTGACACCATCGAAGTTCATGCAGATAACTTGCTTGAAACGCTTGAAATTCTCAGCAAGAAATAAAAACTATAATCAGAAGAAAAACAAGGAAAAAATGTAACTAGTTTTTACCTTGTTTTTTCTGTATAATGGGAAAAATGACTAGATAAAGAGGTAAATGTATGCTAAGATTTCCAAAGGATTTTGTCTGGGGATCCTCTACTTCTGGACCACAAACAGAAGGACGTGTAGCCGGTGACGGTAAGGGAGATAATCTCTGGGATTATTGGTACCAAGTGGAGCCAAATCGTTACTATAATGGGATTGGTCCAGATAAAACATCAACCTTTTATGAAAATTGGGAAAAGGATATTGAGCTACTGTTAGAAACTGGTCACACGGCCTTTCGGACTTCTATTCAGTGGTCACGGATTTTTCCACAAGGGCGTGGGGAAGTCAATCCTCAAGGTGTAGACTTTTACCGTAAGGTTTTTGAGGCTATTAAGGCTAAAGGGATTCGTCTTTTAGTCAATCTTTATCATTTTGATTTGCCTTTTGCTCTTCAAGAAGATGGTGATGGTTGGGAAAATAAGGCGACTGTCTCAGCCTATGAAGACTATACTCGTTTTTGTTTTGAGACTTATGGAGATTTAGTGGATCAATGGATTACCTTTAACGAGCCAATCGTTCCAGTGGAATTTGGCTATTTTTATGATGCCCATTATCCACATAAGGTGGATGCGGAAGCAGCCGTTAAAGTAGCCTATCATACACAATTGGCCAGCAGTCGTGCGGTCAAGGCCTGCCATGAACTCTTGCCTGATTCCAAGATTGGGATTGTCCTCAACTTGACACCGGCTTATCCACGTAGCCAGCATCCTGCTGATGTCAAGGCTGCTCGGATTGCGGATCTCTTTCAGGCCCAATCTTTCTTAGATCCATCTGTCTTGGGGACTTATCCACAGGAGTTGGTAGAAATCTTACATGAATACGGTCTCTTGCCTGATGCTACAGAGAAGGAGTTGAAGCTCATTCGTGACAATACAGTGGACTTCCTTGGTGTCAACTACTATCAACCTTTGCGTGTTATGGCGCCTCGATTTGCTAAGCATCCAGAGAGTCCACTCTTACCAGAACATTTTTACGAGCCTTATGTGATGCCTGGACGTAAAATCAATCCTCATCGTGGCTGGGAGATTTATGAACAAGGGATTTATGACATTGCCAAAAATATCAAGGAAAATTATGGCAATATTGAGTGGATGTTGACAGAGAATGGTATGGGTGTTGAAGGGGAAGAAAAATTCCGTGAGAATGGAATGATTCAAGATGATTATCGTATTGACTTTGTAAAAGGTCATCTTCGCGAACTTCACCGTGCTATTGAAGATGGAGCTAACTGTAAAGGATACTTAATCTGGACCTTTATTGATTGTTGGTCATGGCTCAACAGCTATAAAAATCGCTATGGTTTGGTCGAATTAGACTTGGCAACGCAAGAACGTCGTCTGAAGAAATCAGGGCACTGGTTCAAGGAGTTAAGCGATAATAATGGATTTTAAAAAGGACTCTGACTGATTATCCTAATTGGTCAGAGTTTTTTTGATTTCAGGAAGTTGATTTGAACTATACCAATTTTTACTCTTGACAAGTGAAAGAAACAAGTATATACTGTTTTTGCTGATTCTATAAAAGAGGAATCAGACTATACCAATTTTAAGGAGAAAGCACAGCTGGTCTGTGTCGTATATACTATGTGTGGAATTGTTGGTGTTGTTGGAAACACAAATGCAACTGATATTTTGATTCAAGGGCTTGAAAAGCTCGAATACCGTGGCTATGATTCTGCGGGAATTTTTGTCCTAGGTGGTGCTGAAAACCACCTAGTCAAGGCTGTAGGCCGTATCGCAGAATTGTCTGCCAAGACAACTGGTGTTGAGGGAACGACTGGTATCGGACATACTCGTTGGGCAACTCATGGGAAACCAACTGAAGATAATGCTCACCCACATCGCTCTGAGACAGAACGTTTTGTCTTGGTTCACAATGGAGTGATTGAGAACTACCTTGAAATCAAGGAAGAATACCTTGCAGGTCACCACTTCAAAGGGCAAACAGATACAGAAATCGCCGTTCACTTGATTGGAAAATTTGCAGAAGAAGATGGCTTGTCAGTTCTTGAAGCCTTCAAAAAAGCTCTTCACATCATCCGTGGTTCTTATGCCTTTGCCTTGGTTGACTCACAAAATCCTGAAGTCATCTACGTAGCTAAAAATAAATCACCACTCTTGATTGGTCTTGGGGAAGGCTACAACATGGTCTGCTCAGACGCCATGGCTATGATTCGTGAAACCAACCGATACATGGAAATTTATGACCAAGAGTTGGTAATCGTCAAGGCTGATAGCGTAGAAGTTCAAGATTATGATGGCAACAGCCGTGAACGTGCTAGCTATACTGCAGAACTTGACTTGTCAGATATCGGTAAGGGAACTTATCCTTACTACATGCTCAAGGAAATCGATGAGCAACCAACAGTGATGCGTAAGTTGATCCAAGCCTACACAGATGAGTTTGGTCAAGTTGTCGTAGACCCAACTATCATCAAGGCTGTTCAAGACGCAGACCGTATCTACATTCTTGCAGCTGGAACATCTTACCACGCAGGATTTGCTTCTAAGAAAATGTTGGAAGAATTGACAGATACACCAGTTGAACTTGGAATCTCATCTGAGTGGGGCTACGGTATGCCACTTCTCAGCAAGAAACCACTTTTCATCTTTATCAGCCAGTCTGGTGAAACAGCGGATAGCCGTCAGGTTTTGGTCAAGGCTAATGAAATGGGAATCCCAAGCTTGACAGTGACAAACGTACCAGGCTCAACTCTTTCACGTGAAGCCAACCATACCATGCTCCTTCATGCAGGTCCTGAAATTGCCGTAGCATCAACAAAGGCTTATACAGCACAAATTGCAGCCCTTGCTTTCCTTGCAAAAGCAGTCGGAGAAGCAAATGGCAATGCTAAAGCGCAAGCCTTTGACCTGGTTCATGAGTTGTCAATCGTAGCTCAGTCTATCGAATCAACTCTTTCAGAGAAAGAAACCATTGAAGCCAAGGTTCTTGAGCTTCTTGAAACAACTCGCAATGCCTTTTACATTGGACGTGGTCAAGATTACTACGTAGCCATGGAAGCAAGTCTCAAACTCAAAGAGATTTCTTACATCCAGTGTGAAGGCTTTGCGGCAGGAGAACTCAAGCACGGAACTATTGCCTTGATTGAAGAAGGAACGCCTGTTTTGGCCCTCTTGTCAGATCCAGTTCTTGCCAAGCACACTCGTGGAAATATCCAAGAGGTGGCAGCTCGCGGTGCCAAAGTCCTCACTATCGCAGAAGAAAATGTTGCTAAAGAGACAGATGATATCGTCCTTACGACCGTACACCCTTACCTCTCACCAATTTCAATGGTCGTACCAACGCAATTAGTCGCTTACTTTGCAACACTCCACCGTGGTCTTGATGTGGATAAACCACGTAACCTTGCTAAATCAGTAACGGTAGAATAAGCTAAAAAAGTCTAGTTATCTAGGCTTTTTCTTGTGAGCAAATCGGTTGCTTGTAGTCAAGTTTCGTGTTAGAATAATTTTTCAAATTGAAGGATAGAGGTAGACAGGGAGAATCACTGTGGTAGAATTGGGAATTTCAACATTTGGGGAAACAACGGAGATTGAAGGGACTGGGCAAACTTACAGTCATGCCGAACGCATTCGTCAGTTGGTGGCAGAGATTGAACTGGCTGATAAGGTTGGTTTGGATGTGTATGGTATTGGTGAGCACCATCGAGCAGATTTTGCAGTATCAGCTCCAGAGATTGTCCTGGCAGCTGGGGCAGTCAATACCAAGAGAATCCGTTTGACCAGTGCAGTCAGCATTCTTTCGAGCATGGATCCGATTCGTTTGTTCCAACAATATGCCACTATCGATGCTTTATCAAATGGACGAGCGGAGATTATGGCTGGAAGGGGTTCTTTCACGGAATCTTTTCCCTTGTTTGGCTATGATTTGAAAGACTACGGAGCCCTTTTTGATGAGAAATTAGACTTGCTTCAGTTAGTCAATGAAAAGACCAAGTTAGACTGGCAAGGTCGATTGACCCAAACAATCTCTAGCAAAGAAGTTTATCCTCGTCCAGTTCAGGACAAATTGCCCTTGTGGATAGCGACAGGTGGTCATGTCGAATCAACTGTGAAGATTGCTCAGGCTGGTCTACCGATTGTTTATGCTATTATTGGTGGCAATCCGCGTTATTTTAAAAAGTTGATTCAGGCTTATCGTGAGATTGGAAGCGAAGCGGGTTATGCCAGTCAGGAACTAAAGGTTGGAGCTCATTCTTGGGGTTGGATTGCTGAAGATGGTGAGCAGGCTGTAAAAGATTATTTCCATCCGACTAAGCAAGTGGTGGATGCTATTTCCAAAGACCGTCCGCACTGGCAGGAATTGCGTTATGAACAATATTTGGAGCAAGTTGGACCAAATGGAGCCATGTTTGTGGGTAATCCTGATCAGGTAGCAGAAAAATTGATTCGCATGATTGAGGATTTAGGCTTGGACCGCTTTATGTTGCACCTACCGCTTGGTTCTATGCCACATGAACAAGTTCTGAGAGCCATCGAACTTTTTGGCACTCAAGTTGCACCAAAAGTTCGGGCTTACTTTGCCATGAAAGAGGCTAAATAAAAAATCCTAATCAGGTTTATTATGACGGCAAATATTGTGCAAAAATCAATCCCCCGAGCGTTAAGGCTTGGGGGATAGTTCTATAGGAGGGCTAGTTTAGTTCTCTTTTTTGTTTTTTAGCAAGAACCCGAGACCTAGAAGAGCAAGGAGACTAATTCCTGCAAACATGAGTTTATGATCATTTTTGGTTCCTGTATTTGGTAGTTCAGCTTGCGAATCAGTTGTAGCTTGGCTAGGTTTATGATCTGCATCTGCTATTTTTGCATCTGGTTTTGCAGAATCAGGTTTAGCCTGTGGAGCTGGATTTTGATGTTCCGGTTTGACGACTCGGTTTGGAGTATTGACTTGACCGTTATTTTGACCTTGCTCTTGTGTTAAGCTAGAAAGATCAAATTCTGGTTTTTCTTCCACAGCTGGGGCAACGATGGCACCGCCTTGAGAGATTCGAAGAACAGTGGCTGTAAGGGCATTTAATTTCAAGCCTTTTTCAGTCCATTCAAGCCCTTGAGGGTTGGCAATTCCGACTGGCCCTGCTTGGTTTTCATCTGCTAAAACTTCAGCATTTCTGAGGTGGGCAAAGGGAGTTCCTAAGTTAAATTCACGAGCTTTTTCGTCCGCATTGACAAAGACTGCATAGATATCTCCATTTGGAGCAGTGATTTGGTAGCCAATCACTACATCTTCTTTTTCCACACCATTTTGGCCTGGGACAGTGATGAGGTGGACACGGTCTTTGATATTTTGGAGACTCTTGAGTCGGAAGGCATCTGTAGATTGACGAAGGGCAATCAACCCTTTCATATAGTTACGGCTCTTGACATTTTCAGGGTAAGCTTTGCCATCTGTAGCCTTAGTCCAGTCAAACTTGTTGATGGCATCGCTAGAGTCGTAAGAGTCATGGATGAAGTAAGGATAGTCGAATGGATTGCCGTCTTTATCACGCAACAAGTGAGATTTGTTTGGAACCTTATCCTCTGCTACTGGGGTCTTGTAGGCTGGGTCACGGAATTGTTTGGTACGTCCGTATTCCTGACCAGAGTGGATAAATGGAGTTCCTTGAGCTGTTAAGACCATGAGATTTCCAAGTCGCAAACGGCGGTGGATTTCAGCATAGTTTTCAGCCTTGCTTGGGTCTTTTTTGATAGACTGAGCAATAATGTCAAAGAGGGTCAAGTTATCATGGGCTGCGATGTACTGGATAACATCTCCAGGGCTGTCAGCTTCAAAGTTGGTTGGTTGAGCAATGATATTTTTGAAGATGGTGTTGATATCACGCTTGCCACCTGTGATAAAGGCAGGTTGACCTTCGTTTGGATAACCAGACTTGAGGTTGTTACGAATGTCATCTGAAAAGACAGCGACTGTATCGGTATGTTTCATCCAATCTTGGTCAGCAGCTTTAGTAGGCATGTTCTCATCACCTGCATAGGTTCTCCAACCTTCACCAAGCATGATTAAGTGTGGATTGAGGGCGCGTGCGGCCTTGTACGCTTCTTCAATAGAAGCTGCATCATGGTCTCCCATCATATCGAAGCGGAATCCATCCACTTTGTAGGTATCAACTAGATATTTGATAGAGTCAACTAGGAGTCGTTTGGTCATATGGTGGGTTGTCCCCAAGCGTCCACCACCAAAGCTAGTGCGAGGTGTCCCATCAGCATCCATAAAGTGGTAGTAGTTTGGCTCTAAATCTTCAAAGATATCGACCTTGGCTGTATGGTTATACACTACATCTAGGATAGCTCCCATACCACGTTTGTGGATCTCGTTGATGAGGTTTTTAAATTCTGCGATTCGTTTTTCTGGATTTTTAGGATCGCTTGAATACATACCAGTCAAGGAGAAGTAGTTTTGAGGATCATATCCCCAGTTATAGTTGCTGTTGCTTGAAGCATAGTCAGACAAGCGTTCATGGTTTTTCAATTCATTGACAAAGTAGTAAGACAAGACTGGAAGGAGCTGGATGTGGGTTACACCCAAGTCTTTGAGATAGTCTAGTTTTTCAATAAATGCTTCAAAGGTACCAAATGGTTTGGTTAAGTCTTTTGCAATGGCAGGATCTGAAGTAAAGTCACGCACATGAGCTTCGTAGATAACGGCATCTTCACGAGTCTTGAAATTGTGAATCTTACCATAAGTCAAGTCTTGAGGTCCGAGTTTGGCTGGATCTACAAAGGCGGCTTTAGCCACTTTATGGGCATCGTCAATCTTAGCATCGTCACTATTCCAAGCAGCGAGGGACTTAGCGTAAGGATCGAGTGCAAGAACAGTTTTACCTTGACGTTCGATTTGGTATTGATAATAGTATCCAGTGAAATCTGTGATTCCGAGTTTGTTTGTGCTATCTAGAGTTTGTTTCCAAGTTCCTCTTTCCCCTTTTTCAAGAGCGACAGTTCCAACCACTTTTTCAGGGTTATTCTTGTCGTAGACAACGACAGAAACCTTATCAGCACTTGGTGACCAAAGGGTGAGGTCAACACGCTTGCCATCTTCTTTTAGAGTTGCGCCGAGTGGACCATCGTAACTGTAGGACTCATCCTTGAGGCGCCAGCTTGTTTTGGTAGTGAATTTGTCAGAGTTGTAGCTAACGGTATAAGGATGTTTTGTATCAGAGAAATCTCCGCTGTAGGTCACTTTCTTGCCAACTTCATCGATTGCAACATCGGTGATAGTTACCTTATTTCCTAGGTGATTAGTAATGTTGGAGTGTTTGAGGATATCCTCTTTTTTAGCACCGACAAGTGTTGAAAAACTACTCTCAATGCTAGAAGTGCCTACGTGTTGGGCTCCTGTCATACGGATATCATGGACATAGTATGGATTTGTGTAAATCGATTCATCATCGTCTTTTAGGAAAATTTGGCTATGATTTTTTAAATCTGTGAACTTATAATCTTCTTTACGGATTTTCACATCGTCTCCTTGTTTGTTTCTGTCTAGTAATAAAAATCCAAGGTCTTTAGCTGCATCTTTGAGTGGAATATCGATATAGCGACCATATTTGCCTGTAGCCGTAAAGTCTGTTCCATTAGGCCATTCTCCACTACTTGGGTTTTTGACATCGCCCCAATACCAGAGAGATTTCTTGTCATAGTTGCCATCTGTACGGTAGTAGTTGACGCGAATAGTTCCTGCAGGTTGTGGCTCGTAAGAGAAAACCTTGTGATCTTGCTCCAACCAAGCCTCATTCATCTTTGGTGACAGTTTTTCTACCGATTTATCGCCGGTTAGATTTTTCCCAGCTGTATTATTGATGAGGAAGCTAATTTTCTTGGCTTGTTCTCCCTTTAATTTGACATCTAGGTAGTAGCCATAGTCATCTTTTTTGGCATCCTTGAAGGATAAGGCTCCGTTAGGCCAATTTTCAGATGGCTTTTCAACATCATCCCAAGTCCAAAGACCTTGAGAATCCTTGTTTTCTTCAGGGAGTTTCTTTACATGGATGCGGAAGTGGTTATCTGCGATGGGTTCTTCTGCTTTAGTTTCAGTCGCTGCTGGACTAATAGCAGTAGTTGGCTCACTTGAACGATCTTGTCCGGTTTGTGGTGCGGAATCGGCTGGGCTTGAAACAGGAGTTGTTGGCTCTGTTGCAGGTTTTTCTTCTTTTTTCTCTAGGGAAGCGTTTGCATTTTCAGGCGAAGAAATATCACTTTCCTTCTTACTAGAGCTAACTGCTGTATCAGTAAGAGGCTGAGTAAGGGAGGTTGTATTTCTGTTGCTAGGTTCGTTAGTGCTTGTAGTATTTTCGTTGGCTGAGATAGTTGGTGTAGCCATGGCAAGCAGAACAAGGCTTGCTCCAATAAGGACAGAACCAGTTCCATTTTTAAGGGAACGGATGCTGTAAACCATTTTTTTCTCAGTGTGAGATGGTGTTTTTCTCATAATCATTCTCCAATCAATAAATTTCTATATCAGTATAGCACTTAGTAAAAGGATATGCAAGCGTTTTCCTGGAACTAAAATAAAAGAAAAATCGCAACAGATTTTGTTACGATTTAGCCAGTCTTTCTTTATGAATTTGAGAAGCCATCAGGTGGAGGTGGTAAAATAGTTCTGTTGTAGAGAAATTACGACTGTAGATAAGTGGTTTAGGAGAGTTGGTGACAGGAAATGTAGTGATAACAATATCGTGTGGAATTTGATTGAGAATTGAGAAAGAAATCTTAGATTCTTCCCAAGAATCAAAGAGATAGAGATTATTGCCGTAGTGAGCAAGGGTGTCGATAAGGTTTTGTGCGTGATGACTATCCAAATGACTAATAACCAAAACACGTATTTTGGGAAGTTTTTGAAGTAATTGGACTAAAATTCGTTGTCCTTGAACAGAAAAGGTGTAGACAAGTTCTTGTAATTTAATGGGATGATTTTCCAGTCCCATCTCAGTCAAATAAGATTGGAATTTGAGTTGACTGACTTCAAATAGTTTTGGAAATTCTGCTTGATAATTGCTTAAAATCTGGGATTTCTGTCTGTCGAGAGACTGGTTGCTGAGCAAATGGAAGAAATCAGATTGGGCAGTATAGTGGAGGAGCCAAATCAATTCCTCTCGATTTTCAATCTGTAGGTGAAATTCTTTAGCTAACTCTTCTAAGATTTGACTCAATAAACGGTAGGATTTTTGGATATGATGAATATCACCCAGTGCTCCATTATTAGGATTGTTTGCAATTTGAAGAGATTTGGTTGGGTTTGAAAATAGCTGTTCCAGTGTTTCCTTTGTCGGTTCAAAATGGAGTTTTCTAGCCAGCTTTTTGATATCTTGTTCAAACTGCGGAATTTGCATGAGAGAACTGTAGTGACTAGTTAAAAGGGGAGTAGGATTTTTAATCAAGTATCTCTTATTAAACCGCTCTAGATTGATAGCTAGGGTATATTTGATTTGCCGTAAGCTACTGAGGTTGGGTGAAACTTGTTGGGCATCCAAAAATAGCTGAATCAAGTGAGTGAGTGATTCTTCAGAAATAGAAGGGAAGGGCCAATCAAGAAAGTCGTAACTTTGGCTAAAGTAGTCTAGATAAAAGGCACGAATGTCCTCTTCTGTTCCCTCCATGACTAAAGGGGAAAGTTGGATGCTGATGCCATAATGTTGTGGAAGTTTAGTATTTAGATGCTGGATGATTTCCTGAACTCGTTCGTAACTCATTACAAGTTCTTGACACATTTGCTCGAGTGATTGTCCCTCATTGAAAAACAACTGGTTCAAAAAGGAGTAGGTTTCAGATTGTTTAAAAATCGCAGTCCTGGGATCCAAGGCGTTTTGGAAGTCAAATTGCAATTGAATGCCTTTTTTGCTTGATTGAAGCAGGAGGTTTAGAAATAATTGTTCAAGCTTAAAAAGGTGTTCTTGCAATTCTTCTATTGAAAAATTCAGCTTCTTAGCCAAGTCTGGAATTTCTATCCAATCATGGTGTTTGGTTAATTCTTCTAGTAAGAATAGCAAATCTTGTTCAGTCTTAGAAAGCAAGATATTCATCATAAATCTCCCTATATATTTATACATATATATTAAAAGAAAAGCCTGGTAAAGTCAAGAAAAACAACCTAAGATAAAATAGGAAAATCGTAATTTACTATATTTTGTATTGAGCAATTAAACTAAAAATGAAGTTTGTAAAGTGAAAGTTGAATTTAATTTTTTATAGGAAAAGATTTTGTCAAAAAATCGTTAATCTTCTTGAAAAATCTAGCTAAATAGGGTATAATATAAATAATCATTTGTCGTAGGTTTTGTCTGAAATATTGTCCAGACAAGGCTCACAGCAGTTAAATCTTCTGAAAAAGTCAGATTTAGCTGCTCTTTTTGTGCTTTTTTTCAGGATTTTGAGCACTTGTAACAAAGATTTAAAGATTCTGAAAATTCATCAAGAGGACACGGTGATAGGGGTTTTTAAAACCATATGACGATTAGAAAAGCCTGATTGACAAGGCTTGGAACTTATTTACAAAGGAGAATCATCTTGGCAGGACATGACGTTCAATACGGGAAACATCGTACCCGTCGTAGTTTTTCAAGAATCAAAGAAGTTCTTGACTTACCAAATTTGATTGAAATTCAAACTGATTCATTCAAAGATTTCCTAGACCATGGTCTTAAGGAAGTGTTTGAAGATGTATTGCCAATTTCAAACTTCACAGACACTATGGAGTTGGAATTTGTTGGATATGAAATCAAGGAACCAAAATACACGCTAGAAGAAGCTCGTATCCACGATGCTAGCTACTCAGCACCAATTTTTGTAACCTTCCGCTTGATCAATAAAGAAACAGGCGAAATCAAGACTCAAGAAGTTTTCTTTGGTGATTTCCCAATCATGACAGAGATGGGTACTTTCATCATCAATGGTGGTGAACGTATCATCGTATCTCAGTTGGTCCGCTCACCAGGTGTTTACTTTAACGACAAAGTAGATAAAAACGGTAAAGTGGGCTACGGTTCAACTGTTATCCCTAACCGTGGAGCTTGGTTGGAACTTGAAAGCGACTCAAAAGACATCGCCTACACTCGTATCGACCGTACTCGTAAGATTCCATTTACGACATTGGTTCGTGCGCTTGGTTTCTCAGGTGATGATGAAATTTTTGATATCTTTGGTGACAGCGAATTGGTTCGTAATACTGTTGAAAAAGATATCCACAAGAATCCAATGGACTCTCGTACAGACGAAGCCTTGAAAGAAATTTACGAACGCCTTCGTCCAGGTGAGCCTAAGACTGCTGAAAGTTCACGTAGCTTGCTTGTGGCTCGTTTCTTTGACCCACGTCGTTATGACTTGGCAGCTGTCGGTCGTTACAAAATCAATAAAAAACTCAATGTTAAAACACGCTTGCTCAACCAAACCATTGCTGAGCCATTGGTAGACTCTGAAACAGGAGAAATCTTGGTAGAAGCTGGAACAATCATGACTCGTAGTGTGATTGAAAGCATTGAAAGCCATTTGGATGGCGACTTGAACAAGATTGTCTACATTCCAAATGATGCAGCGGTTGTGACTGAGCCAGTTGTTCTTCAAAAATTCAAGGTTGTTGCTCCAACTGATCCAGACCGCGTCGTAACTATTATTGGTAATGCCAATCCAGATGACAAGGTTCGTATCGTCACTCCTGCAGATATCCTTGCTGAAATGAGCTACTTCCTCAATTTGGCTGAAGGACTTGGTCGTGTAGATGATATCGACCACCTTGGAAACCGTCGTATCCGTGCCGTTGGTGAATTGCTTGCCAACCAAGTACGTCTTGGACTTTCTCGTATGGAACGTAATGTCCGTGAACGTATGTCTGTCCAGGACAACGAAGTCTTGACACCACAACAAATTATCAATATCCGTCCTGTAACAGCTGCGGTTAAAGAATTCTTTGGTTCATCACAGTTGTCACAGTTCATGGACCAACACAACCCACTTTCTGAGTTGTCTCACAAACGCCGTTTGTCAGCCTTAGGACCTGGTGGTTTGACACGTGACCGTGCTGGATATGAAGTACGTGACGTGCACTACACTCACTATGGTCGTATGTGTCCAATCGAGACACCTGAAGGACCGAACATCGGTTTGATCAATAACTTGTCATCTTACGGACACTTGAATAAGTATGGTTTTGTTCAAACACCATACCGTAAAGTTGACCGTGAAACAGGTGTTGTTACGAACGAAATCGTTTGGTTGACAGCCGATGAAGAAGATGAATTTACTGTAGCACAGGCTAATTCTCGTCTGAATGAAGATGGAACCTTTGCTGAGAAAGTTGTCATGGGACGTCACCAAGGGATCAACCAAGAGTATCCAGCTAATGTTGTTGACTATATGGACGTATCACCAAAACAGGTAGTTGCCGTTGCGACAGCATGTATTCCTTTCTTGGAAAACGATGACTCCAACCGTGCCCTCATGGGAGCTAACATGCAACGTCAGGCTGTGCCATTGATTAATCCAAAAGCACCTTACGTTGGTACTGGTATGGAATACCAAGCAGCCCACGATTCAGGAGCTGCTGTGATTGCTCAGTATGATGGTAAAGTTACCTATGCAGATGCTGACAAGGTAGAAGTTCGTCGTGAAGATGGTTCATTGGACGTTTACCACATCCAAAAATTCCGTCGTTCAAACTCAGGTACTGCTTACAACCAACGCACTCTCGTAAAAGTTGGCGATGTCGTTGAAAAAGGCGATTTCATTGCTGACGGACCTTCTATGGAAAATGGAGAAATGGCGCTTGGACAAAACCCAATCGTTGCCTACATGACTTGGGAAGGTTACAACTTCGAGGATGCTGTTATCATGAGCGAACGCTTGGTGAAAGATGATGTCTACACATCTGTCCACCTTGAAGAATACGAATCAGAAACACGCGATACAAAGCTTGGGCCTGAAGAAATCACTCGCGAAATTCCAAATGTTGGTGAAGATGCCCTCAAAGACCTTGACGAAATGGGTATTATCCGTATCGGTGCTGAGGTTAAAGAAGGCGATATCCTTGTAGGTAAAGTAACACCTAAGGGGGAGAAAGACCTTTCAGCTGAAGAACGACTCTTGCACGCTATCTTCGGAGATAAATCTCGTGAAGTGCGTGATACTTCTCTTCGTGTACCACACGGTGCCGATGGTGTCGTTCGTGATGTTAAGATCTTTACACGTGCAAATGGAGATGAGTTGCAATCAGGTGTCAACATGCTGGTTCGCGTCTACATCGCTCAAAAACGTAAGATCAAGGTCGGAGATAAGATGGCCGGACGTCACGGAAATAAAGGGGTTGTCTCTCGTATCGTTCCTGTAGAAGACATGCCTTACCTTCCAGATGGAACTCCAGTCGATATCATGTTGAACCCACTTGGGGTGCCATCACGTATGAATATTGGTCAGGTTATGGAGCTCCACCTTGGTATGGCTGCTCGTACTCTTGGTATTCACATCGCAACACCTGTCTTTGACGGAGCAAGTTCTGAAGACCTTTGGTCAACTGTTAAAGAAGCTGGTATGGATAGCGATGCCAAAACAATCCTTTACGATGGACGTACTGGGGAACCGTTTGATAACCGTGTTTCTGTCGGAGTCATGTACATGATCAAACTCCACCACATGGTTGATGATAAATTGCACGCGCGTTCAGTCGGACCTTACTCAACTGTTACCCAACAACCACTCGGAGGTAAAGCTCAGTTTGGTGGACAACGTTTCGGTGAGATGGAGGTTTGGGCTCTTGAAGCCTACGGTGCGTCAAATGTTCTTCAAGAAATCTTGACTTACAAGTCTGACGATATCAACGGACGTTTGAAAGCCTATGAAGCTATCACAAAAGGAAAACCAATTCCAAAACCAGGTGTTCCAGAATCCTTCCGAGTTCTTGTCAAAGAATTGCAATCTCTTGGTCTTGACATGCGTGTCCTTGACGAAGATGACCAAGAAGTGGAACTTCGCGACTTGGATGAAGGAATGGACGAAGATGTCATCCACGTAGATGACCTTGAAAAAGCCCGCGAAAAAGCAGCCCAAGAGGCTAAAGCAGCCTTTGAAGCTGAAGAAGCTGAGAAAGCAACAAAAGCGGAAGCAACAGAAGAAGCTGCTGAACAAGAATAAGCAGTTCACTTAGAATAGAAAGGGAAGAAATAGTGGTTGATGTAAATCGTTTTAAAAGTATGCAAATCACCCTAGCTTCTCCAAGTAAAGTCCGTTCATGGTCTTATGGAGAAGTCAAAAAACCTGAAACAATCAATTACCGTACCTTGAAACCAGAACGTGAAGGACTCTTTGATGAAGTTATCTTTGGTCCTACAAAAGACTGGGAATGTGCTTGTGGTAAGTACAAACGCATTCGTTACAGAGGAATTGTTTGTGACCGCTGTGGGGTTGAAGTAACGCGTACAAAAGTTCGTCGTGAGCGTATGGGGCACATTGAGTTGAAAGCTCCTGTATCTCACATCTGGTACTTCAAGGGAATTCCAAGCCGTATGGGCTTGACCCTTGATATGAGCCCTCGTGCCCTCGAGGAAGTAATCTACTTTGCAGCTTATGTGGTGATTGATCCGAAGGATACACCACTTGAGCACAAGTCTATCATGACAGAGCGTGAATACCGTGAGCGCTTGCGTGAATATGGTTATGGATCATTTGTTGCCAAGATGGGTGCCGAAGCTATCCAAGACCTTTTGAAACAAGTAGATCTTGAAAAAGAGATTGCTGAACTCAAAGAAGAGTTGAAAACAGCTACTGGACAAAAACGTGTCAAAGCCATCCGTCGTTTGGATGTTTTGGATGCCTTTTATAAGTCTGGAAACAAACCTGAATGGATGATTCTCAACATCCTTCCAGTTATTCCACCAGATCTTCGTCCAATGTTGCAGTTGGATGGTGGCCGTTTTGCCTCATCTGACTTGAACGACCTTTACCGTCGTGTTATCAACCGTAACAACCGTTTGGCTCGTTTGCTTGAGTTGAATGCACCAGGTATCATCGTTCAAAATGAGAAGCGTATGCTTCAAGAAGCAGTTGATGCTTTGATTGACAATGGACGTCGTGGTCGTCCAATCACAGGACCAGGTAGCCGTCCTCTTAAATCATTGAGCCACATGCTTAAAGGTAAACAAGGACGCTTCCGTCAAAACTTGCTCGGTAAACGTGTTGATTTCTCAGGACGTTCCGTTATCGCCGTTGGTCCAACGCTTAAGATGTACCAATGTGGTGTGCCACGTGAAATGGCTATCGAACTCTTTAAACCATTCGTGATGCGTGAAATCGTTGCCCGTGATATCGTGCAAAACGTCAAAGCAGCTAAACGCTTGGTGGAACGCGGAGATGAGCGTATCTGGGATATTCTTGAAGAAGTAATCAAAGAACACCCAGTGCTTTTGAACCGCGCACCGACCCTTCACCGTTTGGGTATCCAAGCCTTCGAGCCAGTCTTGATTGATGGTAAGGCCCTTCGCTTACACCCACTTGTCTGTGAAGCCTATAATGCCGACTTTGACGGAGACCAAATGGCCATCCACGTACCGCTTTCAGAAGAAGCCCAAGCAGAAGCACGTATCTTGATGCTTGCTGCTGAGCATATCTTGAACCCCAAAGATGGTAAACCAGTTGTTACTCCATCTCAGGACATGGTTTTGGGTAACTACTACTTGACCATGGAAGAAGCTGGTCGTGAAGGTGAAGGAATGGTCTTCAAAGACCGTGATGAAGCGGTTATGGCTTACCGTAATGGTTATGTTCACCTCCACTCACGTGTTGGTATCGCAACAGACAGCCTCAACAAGCCTTGGACAGAAGAGCAAAAACACAAGGTCTTGCTTACAACAGTTGGTAAAATCCTCTTCAACGACATTATGCCAGAGGGTCTACCATACTTGCAAGAACCAAACAATGCCAACTTGACAGAAGGCGTTCCAGCTAAATACTTCTTGCCACTTGGTGGAGATATCAAGGAAGCAATCAGCAATCTTGAACTTAACCCTCCATTCAAGAAGAAAAACCTTGGAAATATCATCGCTGAAATCTTCAAACGTTTCCGTACGACAGAAACTTCTGCCCTACTTGACCGTATGAAGAACCTCGGTTACCATCACTCAACTCTTGCAGGATTGACAGTGGGGATTGCCGATATCCCAGTCGTTGATGACAAGGCTGAAATCATTGAAGAATCACACAAACGTGTAGAACAAATCACAAAACAATTCCGTCGCGGTATGATCACAGATGACGAGCGTTACAATGCTGTTACAGCTGAATGGCGTGCTGCCCGTGAAAAACTAGAGAAACGTTTGATTGCCAACCAAGATCCTAAGAACCCAATCGTTATGATGATGGACTCTGGAGCCCGTGGTAACATCTCAAACTTCTCACAGCTTGCCGGTATGCGTGGTCTGATGGCTGCTCCGAACGGACGTATCATGGAATTGCCAATCCTTTCAAACTTCCGTGAAGGTTTGTCAGTACTCGAAATGTTCTTCTCAACTCACGGTGCGCGTAAAGGTATGACCGATACGGCCCTTAAGACAGCCGACTCAGGTTACTTGACTCGTCGTTTGGTTGACGTTGCCCAAGATGTTATCATCCGTGAGGACGACTGTGGAACTGACCGTGGTCTCTTGATCCGCTCTATCGCAGAAGGAAAAGAGATGATTGAGTCTCTTGAAGAGCGTCTCAACGGTCGTTACACTAAGAAAACTGTTAAACATCCAGAAACTGGTGCAGTGATTATCGGTCCAAATGAGTTGATTACAGAAGACAAGGCGCGTGAAATTGTCAATGCTGGTGTGGAAGAAGTAACTATCCGTTCTGTATTTACATGTAATACTCGTCACGGTGTCTGCCGTCACTGTTATGGTATCAACTTGGCGACTGGTGATGCGGTTGAAGTTGGTGAAGCAGTTGGTACAATCGCTGCCCAATCTATCGGGGAACCTGGTACACAGCTTACAATGCGTACCTTCCACACGGGTGGGGTTGCCTCAAATACCGATATCACTCAGGGTCTTCCTCGTGTCCAAGAAATCTTTGAAGCCCGCAATCCTAAAGGGGAAGCGGTTATCACAGAGGTTAAAGGACAAGTTACAGCTATCGAAGAAGATGCATCAACTCGTACTAAGAAAGTCTTTGTTAAGGGTGAAACTGGCGAAGGGGAATATGTCGTTCCATTTACAGCTCGTATGCGTGTAGAAGTTGGGGACCAAGTAGCGCGTGGTGCTGCTCTGACAGAAGGTTCTATCCAACCAAAACGTCTCCTTGCAGTTCGTGATGTCTTGTCAGTTGAAACTTACCTTCTCGGTGAAGTACAAAAAGTTTACCGTAGCCAAGGGGTAGAAATCGGTGACAAACACATCGAGGTAATGGTTCGTCAAATGATCCGTAAAGTTCGTGTCATGGATCCAGGTGACACAGATCTTCTCATGGGTACCCTCATGGATATCAATGACTTTACAGATGCCAACAAAGATGTCCTTATTGCAGGTGGAGTTCCAGCGACAGGTCGCCCAGTTCTTATGGGAATTACCAAAGCCTCACTTGAAACCAACAGTTTCTTGTCAGCGGCTTCCTTCCAGGAAACAACTCGTGTCCTTACTGACGCGGCTATCCGTGGTAAGAAAGACCATCTCCTTGGACTTAAAGAAAATGTTATCATCGGTAAGATCATCCCAGCAGGTACTGGTATGGCCCGTTACCGTAACCTTGAACCACAAGCTATCAACGAAGAAGAATACCTTAATCCTCCAGTAGAGGAAGAAGGAAATGAAGAGACAACAGAAGTAGTTGTGGACACTGCCGTTGAAACTGTGGAAGAAACAGTAGAATAAGAGAGAATGAGAGAGCCTTCGGGTTCTCTTTCTCTTTTCTGAAAACTTTCTCCATTTTTCCATGAAATGTGGTAAAATAAAAGAAAGAAGCTGACAAAGGAGACGAGTATGGAACAAACATTTTTTATCATTAAACCAGATGGTGTGAAAAGAGGGCTAGTTGGTGAAGTGTTGAAACGCATCGAACAACGTGGATTTATAATTGAAAAATTGGAGTTGCGTTCACAGGTTTCAGAAGAGTTGATTGATCAGCACTATCAGGACTTGGTTGGTCAAAGTTTTTACCCACCGATTCGTGAATTTATGACTTCAGGCCCAGTTCTTGTAGGTATCATTTCTGGTCCCAAAGTAATTGAAACTTGGCGGACCATGATGGGTGCTACTCGTCCAGAAGAAGCTTTACCAGGAACTATTCGAGGTGATTTTGCAAAAGCTGCTGGAGAAAACCAAGCTATTCAAAATGTTGTGCATGGTTCAGATTCAGAAGAGTCAGCTAAGCGAGAAATTACTCTTTGGTTTGACGGAAAGTAGTAAAAGTTTGATGTAAGGGTTACTTGCATCAAACTTTTTTGCATTTTAGAGTAGAAAACTGACAGTTGAGAAATATTCTAGCAATGGGGAGGATTTCTAGCCTATAATAAGAGCAAGTAAGGGAGGAAGAATGATGGAAAAAATGAAAAAGCAAATTCGTATTTTGTTATTGCTGACAGTTTTTGGTATTAGTAGCTGTTCTTGTTTAAGTTTATCGACTTGGGCCTTGATGTTAAATCAAAACTGCTTCTATTATTTAGTAGGTATGTTGCTCCTTGCCAGTATTGGGGCAGGGATAAACTACTATAGAGGGCAGGGAAATCAATCTTATTCAGTTTTTAAGGAAGATAAGCAACAATTCTTGTATAGTCTGTTGCTCTTAGTAAATATTTTGGGTTTAGCCTTAATTGTCATAGAACATATCCTTGCAGGAAATACATCCGTAGAAGGGGTTGTGGAAGCCTTTCTACCGAGTTTCTTTTTCTTATTTGGTATTGATTTGTTAGTTTTTCTACCAATTCAGAAGTATGTAAATGGATTGAAAAAGATTTTAGGAAAGAAGGAAATCTGTTTTATTAGTGGACTAGCTATTCTAATCTTTCTCAGAAATCCTTGGATGCTATTGTCCATGACCTTTTATATTGCCTTGGGAATGCTATTTCTAGAACTGTTGGTGCCAAAAGTCATTCGTTGGGAAGTTTCATTTTACAGTCATTTGATGAGAGATATCTTGTTAGTTGTCTTTTTACTGTTCCTATTTTAAGAACATAACAAGGACTGGCTCAAGTTTTTAATTCATAATATGGAATTCAGAGATAATACCTAGACAAAGAACAAGTTTTTGGTATAATAGAAACATGTACACTAAAAACGAAGAAGAGTTACAGTCCTTAGGGGAGCGTTTGGGCTATTTATTAGAAAAGAATGATGTCTTAATTCTAACTGGAGAACTTGGAGCAGGCAAAACGACCTTTACAAAAGGTCTTGCTAAAGGATTACAGATTACTCAGATGATTAAGAGTCCAACCTACACTATCGTAAGAGAGTATGAAGGTCGTCTTCCTCTTTATCATTTAGATGTTTACCGCATTGAGGGGGATGCTGATTCTATTGATTTAGATGAGTTTCTCTTTGGTGGCGGGGTGACTGTCATCGAGTGGGGACATCTTTTAGGTGATGCCTTACCAGATACTTATTTAGAATTGGAAATTCTAAAAGAAGAAGACGGTCGCAGGCTGAATTTCCAAGCAAAGGGTTTACGTGCAGAAAAACTCTTAGAGGAGCTTCAACATGGAGTATGAGTTGCTCATTAGGGAAGCAGAAGTTGAAGATGCGGCTGAGTTAGTATCATTTTTAAATCGTGTCAGTGTAGAAACAGATTTTACCAGTCTGGACAGGGATGGCATTTTGATGACAGATACTGAGATGGAGTTGTTTTTGGATAAACAGGCTCATTCAGAAAATCAAATCACTTTACTAGCCTTGCTGAATGATGAAATTGCTGGTATTGTAAATATTACAGCTGACCAGCGCAAGAGAGTTCGGCATATTGGAGATCTCTTCATTGTGATTGGTAAGAAGTATTGGAATAATGGACTGGGGAGTTTGTTACTTGAAGAAGTCGTAGAATGGGCGCAGGCTAGTGGCATTCTTCGTAGACTTCAACTCACTGTCCAAACTCGTAATCAGGCTGCAGTTCATTTATATCAAAAGAATGGTTTTGTCATTGAAGGTAGACAAGATCGCGGTGCGTACATAGAAGAAGGGAAATTTATAGATGTTTACCTGATGGGTAGACTGATAGATTGATAGAAATATGGTTAAAAAAATTATTGGAATGGTGCTAGCTTTTCTAGCTGTGACAGTTTTGGGTGTCGGTGTTTTTGCTTATACCATTTATCAGCAAGGCACACAAACCTTATCAAAGACCTATAAAAAAATAGGGGAAGAAACCAATGTTATTGAGGCGACTGAACCCTTAACTATCCTTTTAATGGGGGTTGATACTGGAAACGTAGAACGAACTGACCCTTGGGAGGGAAATAGTGATTCCATGATTCTCTTAACGGTTAATCCGCATACGAAAAAAACAACGATGTTGAGTTTGGAACGTGATATCTTGACTAAAATTCAGCATAAAGATGGTAGTGTTGAGGAAGCTAAACTAAATGCCGCCTACGCTGGTGGTGGTGCGGAATTGGCAATCTCAACTATCCAGAAAATGATGAATATTCATATCGATCGTTACGTTATGGTGAATATGCAGGGGCTGCAACAATTGGTTGATGCAGTTGGCGGGGTGACTGTAAATAATACACTCGGTTTTCCAATTTCGATTACTGACCAGGAAGAATTTAATAAAATTTCCATTGGTGTTGGACAGCAAACTCTAAATGGTGAAGAAGCGCTTGTTTATTCTCGCATGCGCTACCAAGATCCAGAAGGGGACTACGGACGTCAGAAGCGTCAGCGTGAAGTCATTCAAAAGGTTGTTGAAAAAGTTCTTAGCTTGAATAGTGTTAGTCACTATCAGTCTATCTTAAAAGCCCTAAGTACCAATATGCAGACCAACATTGATTTATCAGCGAAAAGTATTCCACAATTACTTGGTTATCAAGATTCCTTCAAGAATATTGAAACACATCAATTGCGAGGAGAAGATGCTGAACTGCAGGGCATTTCTTACCAGATTGTTACAACTGAGCATATGTTAGAAATGCAAAATCTCTTACGTCGTTCACTAGGTAAAGAGGAAGTAACTGAAGTAGAAACCAATGCTGTGTTATACGAAGCAATTCTTGGAAGAACTGCTACACCAACGAATGCTTCAAGTGTAGAAATAGAACAAAATTAATAATGAAATCGTGGGAAATTTCCTGCGATTTTTTCAAAAAAATACGAATAGATAGGTAGGAGGAAACATGAAAGCAGAAATCATTACTGTTGGAACAGAGATTTTGACAGGACAGATTGTCAATACCAATGCTCAGTTTTTATCAGAAAAACTAGCAGAGATTGGGGTAGATGTTTATTTTCAGACAGCTGTAGGAGACAATGAAGCTCGTCTCTTATCCCTGCTTGAGATTGCCAGTCAACGTAGCAGTCTGGTGATTTTGACAGGTGGTTTAGGGCCAACTGAGGATGATTTGACCAAACAAACTCTGGCTAAATTTTTAGGGAAAGAATTAGTCTTCGATCCTCAGGCTCAGGAGAAGTTGGATGTCTTTTTTGCCCAGCGACCAGACTATGCCCGAACACCGAATAACGAAAGACAAGCTCAACTTGTAGAAGGAGCGACTCCGCTACCAAACGAAACAGGACTGGCTGTGGGGGGAATATTGGAAGTAGATGGAGTGACCTATGTCGTCCTTCCCGGTCCACCAAGTGAATTGAAGCCTATGGTCTTAAACCACCTTCTACCCAAGTTGATGACAGGGAGCAAGCTATATTCCCGAGTTCTTCGTTTCTTTGGGATTGGCGAAAGTCAGTTGGTTACGATTTTGTCTGATTTGATTGATAATCAAACCGATCCTACCTTGGCTCCTTATGCCAAGACAGGAGAAGTCACTCTGCGTCTGTCAACAAAAGCTAGTAGTCAAGAAAAAGCGAATCAAGTGCTGGATATCTTGGAAAATCAAATCTTGGACTGCCAGACCTTTGAAGGCCTTTCTTTACGAGATCTTTGTTATGGTTATGGGGAAGAAACTAGTTTAGCTAGCATTGTGGTAGAAGAACTGAAAAGGCAAGGGAAAACCATCACGGCTGCAGAGAGCTTGACGGCAGGTCTTTTCCAAGCTACCGTAGCAGATTTTTCAGGAGCTTCAAGTATATTTAAGGGTGGTTTTGTGACCTATAGCTTGGAGGAAAAATCAAAAATGTTGGATATTCCTGTCAAGGATTTGGAAGAACATGGTGTGGTGTCTGAATTTACAGCTCAGAAGATGGCTGAGCAGGCACGAAGCAAGACCCAGTCGGATTTTGGCCTTAGTTTGACTGGAGTAGCAGGACCAGATAGCCTAGAAGGACATCCAGCTGGGACAGTCTTCATAGGCTTGGCTCAAGAGCAAGGAACTGAGGTCATCAAAGTTAATATTGGAGGCAGAAGTCGAGCAGATGTACGTCACATTGCGGTTATGCATGCCTTTAACCTAGTTCGCAAGGCTTTATTAAGTGACTAACTTTTGATATAATAGTAGATAGGTCTGAGGACCATTAGAATGTAGGAGAATAGAATGGCGAAAAAACCAAAAAAATTAGATGAAATTTCAAAAAAATTCGGGGCTGAACGTGAAAAAGCCTTGAATGACGCTCTTAAACTGATTGAGAAAGACTTTGGTAAAGGATCAATCATGCGTTTGGGTGAACGTGCCGAGCAAAAGGTACAAGTTATGAGCTCAGGTTCCTTGGCGCTTGACATTGCCCTTGGCTCAGGTGGTTATCCTAAGGGACGTATCATCGAAATCTACGGACCAGAGTCATCTGGTAAGACGACGGTTGCCCTTCATGCAGTTGCACAAGCGCAAAAAGAAGGTGGTATTGCAGCCTTTATCGATGCGGAACATGCCCTTGATCCAGCTTATGCTGCGGCCCTTGGTGTCAATATTGACGAATTGCTCTTGTCACAACCAGACTCAGGAGAGCAAGGTCTTGAGATTGCAGGAAAATTGATTGACTCAGGTGCAGTTGACCTTGTCGTGGTCGACTCAGTTGCTGCCCTTGTACCTCGTGCGGAAATTGATGGAGATATCGGTGATAGTCACGTTGGTTTGCAGGCTCGTATGATGAGCCAGGCCATGCGTAAACTTGGTGCTTCTATCAATAAAACAAAAACAATTGCTATCTTTATCAACCAATTGCGTGAAAAAGTTGGGGTTATGTTTGGAAATCCAGAAACAACTCCTGGTGGACGTGCTCTGAAATTCTACGCTTCAGTGCGTTTGGATGTTCGTGGAAGCACACAAATCAAGGGAACTGGTGACCAGAAAGACACCAATGTCGGTAAAGAAACTAAGATTAAGGTCGTGAAAAACAAGGTAGCTCCACCATTTAAGGAAGCCTTCGTTGAAATCATGTACGGAGAAGGTATTTCTAAGACTGGTGAACTTTTGAAGATCGCAAGCGATTTGGATATCATCAAAAAAGCAGGAGCTTGGTACTCTTACAAGGATGAGAAAATCGGGCAAGGTTCTGAAAATGCTAAGAAATACTTGGCAGATAACCCAGAAGTCTTTGATGAGATTGACCATCAAGTCCGTGTTCAATTTGGTTTGATTGATGGAGAAGAAGCTTCTGTAGAAGGTGTTGAAACTAAAAAAGATGAAGCAGTTCAAGCAGATTCTGTGAATGAAGAAGTTACACTTGACCTAGGCGATGAGCTTGAAATCGAAATTGAAGAATAAGCTGTCAAAGTAGTGGAGAAATCCACTGCTTTTTCGATTCTTTGTTCAAGATTTCAGATTGCCTATAGTTTGCTGTTTCTTGTCGCTCCTCTAGAAAGCTGATATAATAGCCTTATGAATAAAAAACGAACAGTGGACCTGATACATGGTCCGATTCTTCCCTCGCTTTTGAGTTTTGCCTTCCCAATCTTGCTGTCTAATATTTTTCAACAGCTCTATAATACTGCTGATGTCTTAATTGTTGGGCGATTTCTGGGTCAAGATTCCTTGGCTGCAGTAGGGGCGACGACAGCGATTTTTGACCTGATTGTAGGTTTTACTCTTGGTGTTGGCAATGGCATGGGGATTGTCATTGCCCGTTATTACGGGGCTCGTAATTTCACTAAAATCAAGGAAGCAGTAGCAGCCACCTGGATTTTAGGTGCACTTTTGAGTATTGTAGTTATGTTGCTGGGCTTTCTTGGCTTGTATCCTCTCTTGCAATACTTAGATACTCCCGCAGAAATCCTTCTTCAATCTTATCAATATATTTCTATGATTGTGACCTGTGTAGGCGTCAGCTTTGCTTATAATCTCTTTGCAGGTTTGTTGCGGTCCATTGGTGACAGTCTGGCAGCTCTGGGATTTCTGATTTTCTCTGCTCTGGTTAATGTGGTTCTGGATCTCTATTTTATTACGCAACTGCAACTGGGAGTTCAATCCGCTGGACTTGCTACCATTATTTCGCAAGGCTTATCAGCGGTTCTCTGCTTTTACTATATCCGCAAGAGCGTTCCAGAACTTCTACCTCAGCTGAAACATTTCAAATGGGACAAGGCCTTGTATGCGGATCTTTTGGAGCAAGGTTTGGCTATGGGCTTGATGAGTTCAATTGTATCTATCGGCAGTGTGATTTTACAGTCTTCGGTTAATACCTTTGGTGCAGTGATTATTAGTGCCCAGACGGCGGCTCGACGCATTATGGCCTTTGCCCTTCTTCCTATGACCGCTATTTCTGCCTCGATGACGATCTTTGCTTCTCAAAATCTTGGTGCTAAGCGCCCAGACCGCATTGTCCAAGGACTTCGAATCGGCAGTCGTTTAAGTATGTCCTGGGCAATTTTTGTTTGTGTCTTCCTTTTTTTTGCCAGTCCAGCCTTGGTTTCCTTCTTGGCTAGTTCGACGGATGGTTACTTGATAGAAAATGGAAGTCTCTATCTGCAAATCAGTTCAGCCTTTTATCCTATTTTGAGTCTCTTGTTGATTTATCGCAATTGCTTGCAGGGCTTGGGGCAAAAGATCCTTCCTCTAGTTTCTAGCTTTATTGAACTAATCGGAAAAATCGCTTTTGTGGTCTTGATTATCCCTTGGGCAGGCTATAGAGGAGTTATTCTTTGCGAACCCCTAATCTGGGTTGCCATGACAGTTCAACTGTACTTTTCGCTTTTCCGTCACCCCTTGATAAAAGAAGGCAAGACTATCTTGGCAACAAAAGTGTCATCCTAGCTTGATTTACTGAATAAAATCTATTTCCTCTAGTGAAAATCGAAAAAACTTGTGTTATAATAAGAAAGATTAAAATGTGAAAAAAGGAGATTCCTAATGGGACGTAAATGGGCCAATATCGTAGCCAAGAAAACGGCTAAAGATGGAGCTAACTCTAAAGTATATGCAAAATTTGGTGTAGAAATCTATGTAGCAGCTAAAAAAGGTGATCCAGATCCAGAATCAAACTCAGCCTTGAAATTCGTTATCGACCGTGCTAAACAAGCGCAAGTGCCAAAACACGTTATTGATAAAGCGATTGATAAAGCAAAAGGGAACACAGACGAAACCTTTACAGAAGGACGTTACGAAGGTTTTGGACCAAATGGTTCTATGCTGATTGTTGATACTTTGACTTCAAATGTCAACCGTACAGCGGCTAATGTCCGTGCAGCCTTTGGTAAAAACGGCGGAAACATGGGTGCTTCAGGTTCGGTTTCATACCTCTTCGATAACAAGGGTGTTATTGTATTTGCAGGTGAAGATGCGGATGCAGTCTTTGAGCAATTGCTAGAAGCAGATGTGGATGTGGATGATGTAGAAGCAGAAGAAGGTACAATCACAGTTTACACAGCTCCAACTGACCTTCACAAGGCTATCGTTGCCCTTCGTGAGTCAGGTGTCGAAGAATTCCAAGTTACTGAATTGGAAATGATTCCTCAGTCAGAAGTGGAATTGTCAGGGGATGACCTTGAAACTTTTGAAAAACTTTACAGCGTTCTTGAAGACGACGAAGACGTACAAAAGATCTACACAAACGTAGATGGATTCTAATAGAAAAACGAACAGTTTTAATAGCTGTTCGTTTTTTTGATATTTGAACTTAGACTCAGGTTTCAGAATCGTTTTGTTGCTTGCTTTTTTCTAGACCTAGACCGACTGCATGTTTTTGGACGAGCAAGAGCTGTCCATTGTCATCTTTTGCAAAAGTTAAGGTAACAGTCTTAGTCTTGTCTCCAATAGAGATATAGGTGATTTTTTTCGTATTGTAATCCCCAAGAGTGAAGTCAAAATCGGAATCTGGCTTTCCGTGTTTGTTGATAATATCCTCGTAGGTGGTACCACCTTTTCCTTTGTTGTCAGGGTCACCTTCGATTAAGGCGTCGAACTGTTCTTGGGTCCAGGAGAAGGTATCGTCTGTCAAGCCGCTTTTTTCTTCGCGTTCCATTGAGGCACTCGTATCCATGTAGGAACGGTTAAACTCCTTGGCATACTCTTTGTAGACATCAGCGTATAGTGCCTGAGTCGTAAAGAAAAGTACAACAGAGGCAACTGCCAGGGATGTTCCGATAATAGCCATTGTTTTCCGTTTTTTGAGGTTGACGATAAGGCCGATAATCCCCAAGATAAATGCGACGATGCCGATGAACAACGATGGATAGTTAATAAACGGGATCCAGGATCCTAAAAGTGCGGTGGCTCCAAAAATGGTTGCTAAGATTCCTAAAACTCTTTGTTCTTTTGGTTTCATTTGAAAGTTTTCTCCCTTCATTGAGTGAATGGATTTCTATCCACAGTAGTGAGCGCTTATTATATAAAAAATCTTGCCTAATGTCAATTTAAACTAAGATAGTTCTCATGGAAACTTTTTTCTTGACATCTTTTCTGAAAATGATAAAATAGTTCTCATGAAAACCTATTTAGTTCTCAGGAGAACCAAATGCAATGGTTAGAAAGGAGTAAGTATGGATAAACCGATGTTGGTTTTAAAACGTTTTGGACACCAGGTACATCTGATGGTACAAAAGGAAGCCAAACGTTGTGGTATTGAATTTATGGGTGGACCTCAAGGACAAGTCCTGCGTTTTTTAGGTTGGCGTGAGCATGAACAAGAATTAACGCTCATCAAGGATATTGAACAAGAACTCAATATTAGCAAGTCTGTTGCTAGTAATTTGGTCAAGCGTATGGTGCAAAATGGTTTGGTGGAATTGGAGACGAGTCCTGTTGATAAGAGGGCTAAGTTTGTTCGTCTGACGGACAAATCGCGTTCTCAAGTGCAACAGGTCAAGGCCTTCTTTGAACGCATTGACAACCAGTTGATAGAAGATGTAGATGAAGATGAATTACTGATTTTTGAGAAAGTCCTCAATCAACTACAGGAAAATATCAAGAGAATAGGAGGAGAGAATGAAGAAATTAGCTAAACGAATTAGTAGAAAAGAATGGGGGATGATCTTACTAGCCATTCTCTTTACCTGCTTTTCGGTCTATCTAGAGCTGGAAGTGCCGACCTATATCTCTAAAATCACGGATTTGCTAGGTAGTCAAGGAACTAATTTAGATGAGTTATGGCAGCCGGCAAGCATGATGGTTGGAATGTCTTTTTTTGCCTTCTTGTCTGCAGTCGCAGTTGGATTTTTTGCATCCAGAGTGGCTGCTTCTTACACTAGTAGGCTGAGAAGTGATATTTTTAACCGAGTTTTAGACTACTCACAGACAGAGATTAAGAAATTCTCTATTCCCAGTCTCCTAACTCGTACCACTAATGATATTACTCAAGTTCAGATGCTGATCACTATGGGCTTGCAAGTGGTTACGCGTGGTCCGATTATGGCTATCTGGGCCATCGGGAAGATTTTAGGTCATTCAGAATACTGGCTCTGGGCCGTACTTGTGGCAGTGATTGTCAATGTTTTGATGACGACAGTTTTGATGACGCTAGCCTTTCCAAAACAATCCTTGATTCAAAGTCTGACTGATAAACTGAACAGTATCACTCGTGAAAGTTTAACAGGTATTCGTGTTGTTCGTGCCTACAATGCAGAGGATTACCAAAATGAAAAATTTGCAGCAGCAAATGATGAGCTGACACGTTTGAATTTGTTTGTCAATCGTCTTATGGCTATTTTGAACCCCATCATGATGGGAATTTCAAGTGGTTTGAGTGTGGCGATTTACTGGATTGGGGCCTATGTAATCAGCGATGCTGCTCCAACAGCGCGTCTGCCTCTCTTTAGTGACATGGTTGTTTTCATGTCTTATGCTATGCAGGTTGTCATGGGCTTCCTTCTTATGGGGGCGCTCTTCATCGTTCTTCCCCGAACTATGGTCTCTGCTAAGCGGATTAATCAAGTTTTAGATTTGCATTCTTCTATCCAAAACCCTGCTCAAGTGCAGCTGGCTGATGAAAATCTCAAAGGTCAGGTCGAGTTTAAGGATGTGACCTTCCGCTATGCGGTAAATTCGGAGGCGGTTATTGAGCATGTTAGCTTTAGAGCAGAAGCTGGTCAAACAGTGGCCTTTATTGGGTCAACAGGTTCTGGTAAATCAACTCTAGTCAATCTGATTCCACGTTTCTACGATGTTTCAGATGGAGAAATTCTAGTGGACGGAGTCAATGTTCAAGACTATGACTTGGAAGATTTGCGCAACAAGGTTGGTTATATTCCTCAGAGAGCGGTTCTCTTTTCAGGTGATGTCAAAGGCAATTTAGACTTTGGACAGAGTCAAGAAACACCGCTTAGTGAGCAGACTATGTGGCAAGCTCTGGAATTGGCCCAGTCTAAAAACTTTATCGAAGACAAGGAAGCGGGCTTATCGTCAGAAGTGGCCCAAGGAGGAACCAACTTCTCAGGCGGCCAAAGACAGCGTCTGGCCATTGCGCGTGCCTTGGCTCGGAGGCCAGAAATCCTCATCTTTGATGACTCCTTCTCAGCCTTGGACTACAAGACAGACCGTGTCCTACGCCAAGAGCTAGCAGAGAAAACCAAGTCTATGACCAAGCTTATCGTTGCACAGCGTATTTCAACGATTATGGATGCAGATTTGATTTTGGTCTTGGATCAAGGAAAAGTAGTGGGACAAGGCACCCACAAGGAACTTCTAGCTAATAACGAAGTTTACCAAGAAATTGCCTATTCACAACTATCGAAGGAGGAATTGGAACATGGAAAATAAGAAAATGTCTCTTTGGAAACAGAGTAAACCCTATCTTGCAGGTCTCCAGTTTGCCCTTCTTATAGCCTTTCTAGCAACAATCTTATCCAATATCATTACTGTTTATGGTCCAACCCGCATCAAGGAAATGACTAATATTATTGCCAGTGGTTTGGAAACAAGTGTGGATGTCGCGGCGGTTGCAGCTATTGGTAGTTTTTTGGCCGTCATCTATGTGATTGGGCTTCTATCAAATTATTTGCAAGCCTTTCTGTTTACAACAGCCATACAACGTTTTTCAGAGCGTTTGAGAACAGCGATTGCAGAGAAAATTAATCGTCTTCCATTGGGGTATTTTGATGGACATTCTCAAGGAGATACCTTGTCTCGTGTAACCAATGACGTTGACACTGCAGCCCAGTCCCTCAATCAAAGTCTGGGAACAGTTCTTTCATCCACTTTACTGGTCGTGGCCGTCTTGGTAACCATGTTTGGGATGAACTGGATTTTAGCCTTGGTGACGGTTGTTTCAACTCTAATCGGTTTTGCTTTCGTGTCCGTTTTTATGGGCAAATCGCAGGGATTCTTTAAGAGTCAGCAACAGGATTTGGCGGCTGTCAATGGCTATGTGGAGGAAATGTACTCTGGCCATAATGTGGTGACCAGTTATAATGCTATCGAGAGCACGAAAGAAGAGTTTGCGAAATTAAACAATCGTCTGTATGATAGTATCTGGAAATCTCAATTTATTTCAGGGATTATGATGCCGATTATGATGTTTATTGGTAACTTTAGCTATGCCTTGGTGATTATCGTTGGTGCAGCCTTGACCTTGAATGGGCAGATTAGCATCGGGATTATCGTTGCCTTTATGGCCTACGTTCGTATCTTTTCTCAGCCTCTTTCACAAATCGCTCAAGGGATTACTAGTCTGCAACAGGCTAGCGCAGCCATGGGGCGTGTCTTCGAATTCTTAGGTGAAGAGGAAATGGAAGATGAATCCCATAAAGAAAGACAATTGAGCGACATGAAAGGTCAAGTGGTCTTTGATCGAGTTTCCTTTGGTTACACACCAGAGCGAACCATTATACATGACTTTTCTGCGACAGCTCATGCAGGTCAAAAGGTTGCTATTGTAGGGCCGACAGGAGCTGGGAAGACAACCATTGTCAATCTTTTGATGAAGTTCTATGAGATTGGTAAGGGAAGTATCCGCATCGATGGCGTGGATACCAAGGAGATGAAGCGTTCGGAAGTACATGATGCCTTTTCAATGGTCTTGCAGGACACTTGGCTCTTTGAAGGGACCATTCGCGACAATCTCATCTATAACCAAACAGGTATTAGTGATGAGCGTGTGATTGAAGCCAGCAAGGCTGTGGGGATTCACCACTTTATCATGACCCTGCCAGATGGTTATGATACTGTCTTGGATGATACAGTAACCTTGTCTGTCGGACAAAAACAACTCTTGACCATTGCTCGTGCTTTGTTGAAAGATGCACCACTCCTAATCCTAGATGAAGCGACATCTTCGGTTGATACACGGACGGAAGAATTAATCCAGAAAGCCATGGACCGTTTGATGGAGGGAAGAACTTCCTTTGTCATCGCCCACCGCTTGTCTACTATTCGAAATGCTGATCTTATTCTGGTTATGAAAGATGGAAATATTATCGAGCAAGGCAATCATGAGGAGCTGATGGCACAAGCTGGTTTCTACGCTGACCTCTACAACAGTCAGTTTACAGAAGATGAAGCAGAAGAATAAACCCAAAGAAGGCTTGACGGCCTTCTTTTTCTGCACTATACTAGAAGACAAGTGCTTCCCTATAAGCAAAATTTGAGTAAGTGATGAGAAAATATATGAAAAATTATCAAGAATGGTATGACCATATTGCTAGTAAGATTGAAAATAAGCCTATCTTTCTGAGACTGTTAAGAACTTTCAATCGGTTCATGACGGTAGTTATGCCTATGATTTATCTAACCTTGTTAGCAACTACCTATCTTCAAGAAGGACTTGGGAAACAGGTCTTGATCTATGTGTTTATCCCTGCATCAGGTTTTGTGATTTTGTCCTTTCTTCGTAAGAAAATCAATGCCCCTAGGCCTTATGAGGAATGGGATATTAAACCCTTACTTGACAGAGATAGTCCTGGTCAGTCAATGCCCAGTCGTCATGTCTTTTCAGCAACCATTATCTCCATGGCTTGCATGCATGCTAGTCTACCTATAGGGATGATTTGTTTGACATTATCAGCCTTCCTAGGTCTAGTGAGAGTCTTAGGTGGCGTGCATTATCCCAAGGATGTAGTGGTTGGCTATATTTGTGCTCTTGTATGGGGTGTGATTTTCTTTCTATGTTGACCTGTAAGTTAAGGTGGTCCCACAACCACTTACGAGTCTAAAGTAACCACTTGCTTTTTTGCTCTTGTTTTCTTATTTTCCCTTTGATATAGTAGAGTCAGAAAGGAGATGGAATGAAGTTACGAATCGAAATTGACAGCAATTTAGAGGAAACTGAAATTGTCATCAAGGCAGCGGCTTTGACAGATGAGATTGCGGATTTACAGCGGCTCTTGCAAGAGTCCAAGTCTCCTAGGTTGATTTTTTACAAGGGAACAGGTGAATATTATCTGGACTTATCGGAAATTCTCTTCTTTGAGACAGAAGGTAGCAAGATTTACGCCCATACCCAGAAAGATGCCTACGAGGTTCGACTTAAACTCTATGAGTTAGAGGCTATCCTTCCTCGATATTTTAGTCGGGTATCCAAGTCGACTATTGCAAATATCCGTCAGGTTTACTCGGTGGACAAATCCTTTTCAGGAACGGGCACCATTTCCTTTTATCAGACCCACAAGGAGGTTCATGTGTCACGGCATTATCAATCCCTCCTAAAAGAAAATCTAAGAAACATGAGGTAAGAACATGAAAAAGAAAGCATTTGGTATTGTGTTGCTGGTTTTAGCAGCATGGATTTTGTTGCAAGGAAATTTTGGCATTCCTTCTTTGGATGGTAAAATATGGCCTTTACTTGGTATCGTCTTTTTTGCCTACCAGTCAGTTGAATCTTTGCTTCGTCGTCACCTGACATCAGCAGTTTTGACCGCTCTAGTAGCCTTAATGATTGCAAATCATTTTTATAACATTTTGCCTATCCCAAATCAGTCTCTATTTTGGGCAAGTATCTTAGCAGTGCTAGGTGTTGGCTATCTCACTCACTCAAGTAAGTTTTGGAATGGGAAAAAATGGTGGTATGACGGTGAAAAGACCATTCTGACAGACAAGGAAGTCGCTTTTGGAAGTGGGACTTTCTATAAACAAGATCAAGATCTTGTAGAAGACCAAGTAGAAGTTGCTTTTGGGAATGCAAAAATCTACTATGACAATGCAGAGATGTTGGGAGATAGCGCAACCTTGAAGATAGAAGTCGGTTTTGGGAATGCAGTTATCTATGTTCCTCAACATTGGGGAGTTGATTTAAAGGTAGAAACTTTCTGTGGCGTAGCCAAGGCAGATACTCCTCTAGCCCCAACCAGCAAAACCTTGATTATTCGCGGGGAAGTGGCTTTTGGTAAACTTGGTGTTGTCTACGTCAAATAAAAAAATCTTCCAATCCCCTTGCCAAAACAGAGAAAGTGTGATAACATAGTACAGTATGTGGTGCTAGCACATCCGCTATATTAGATCTAATAGGAGGAAAACACAAATGGCTAAAGTATGTTACTTTACAGGTCGTAAGACTGTATCAGGAAACAACCGTTCACACGCGATGAACCAAACAAAACGTGCCGTAAAACCAAACCTTCAAAAAGTTACTGTTCTTATCGATGGTAAACCTAAAAAAGTTTGGGCTTCAGCTCGTGCTTTGAAATCAGGTAAAGTTGAACGCGTTTAATAATAAAAGTAAGGAGACCTTATGGTCTTTTTTCTTTTACTGTAGATATAAAATCATTTGAAAAATAGAGTAAATATCCGCTGATACAGTATTCTGCTTTTACACTTGGAATGAAATATGATAAAATAGAGTATCAACTAGTTGAGGTAAAAAGGATGACTGTAAAAATTAATACAAAAGATGGTCAAATCGAACTAACAGATGAAGTGATAGCAACCGTCGTAGGTGGAGCAGCAACTGAGATTTTTGGTGTGGTCGGTATGGCTAGTAAAAATGCCCTCAAAGATAACTTCCAAGCCCTTCTAGGTAAGGAAAATTATTCTAAAGGTGTCGTCGTAAAAGCGTCCGAAGATGGCAGTATTGCAGTTGATGTATATACCGTGTTGAGCTACGGAACAAAGATTAGCGAAGTGTCAAAAAACATTCAAGAGCGTGTTCGTTTTAGTTTGGAAAACCAACTTGGAATTACTGCTCAGACTGTAAATGTATACATTCAAAATATCAAAGTTGTAGGAGAATAACCGTGTCAAAAATTACTACTAGCTTATTTCAAGAAATGGTGCAGGCTGCATCAACTCGTTTGAATAAGCAAGCTGAATATGTCAATTCATTAAACGTCTTTCCAGTTCCAGATGGAGATACTGGTACAAATATGGGAATGACCATTGAAAATGGTGCTAAAGAAGTTGCAGACAAGCCAGCTTCTACTGTTGGAGAGGTGGCAAGCATTCTTGCAAAAGGTCTTTTGATGGGTGCGCGTGGGAACTCAGGAGTTATTACATCTCAGCTTTTCCGCGGATTTTCACAAGCCATCAAGGATAAAGACGAGTTAACAGGTCAAGATTTGGCTCTTGCCTTCCAATCAGGTGTGGAAGTTGCTTATAAGGCAGTTATGAAACCAGTTGAAGGAACGATTTTGACAGTTTCTCGTGGTGCTGCTATCGGTGCTAAGAAAAAAGCTGAGCAAACAGATGATGCTGTTGAAGTAATGCGTGCAGCCTTGGAAGGTGCTAAAACAGCTCTAGCTAAAACGCCAGATATGCTTCCAGTCTTGAAGGAAGTTGGCGTTGTGGACTCAGGTGGTCAAGGATTGGTCTTCATCTACGAAGGTTTCCTCTCAGCCCTTACTGGCGAATATATTGCATCTGAGGACTTTGTAGCGACTCCGGCCAACATGAGTGAAATGATCAATGCTGAACATCATAAGTCTGTAGCTGGTCACGTAGCGACTGAGGACATCACCTTTGGTTACTGTACTGAAATCATGGTAGCTCTTAAGCAAGGTCCAACCTATGCCAAAGATTTTGACTACGACGAATTCCGTAACTACTTGAATGAACTCGGGGATTCTCTCCTTGTTGTCAATGATGATGAAATTGTCAAAGTCCATGTCCATACAGAAGATCCAGGACTTGTTATGCAAGAAGGTCTCAAATATGGTAGCTTGGTCAAGGTAAAAGTTGACAATATGCGTAACCAACACGAAGCACAGGTTGAGAAAGAAGCTGCTCAAGTTAGCAAACCAGCTGAAGAAAAAGAGTATGCTTTGATTGCTGTAGTGGCTGGTAAAGGTCTAGCAGATATCTTCCGTTCTCAAGGTGTGGATTATGTTATCGAAGGCGGTCAAACTATGAACCCTTCAACAGAAGACTTTATCAAGGCTGTTGAACAGGTCAACGCTCGTAACATCATCTTCCTACCAAACAACAAGAATATTTTCATGGCAGCTCAATCTGCAGCAGAAGTTTTGGAGCAACCAGCAGTAGTGGTAGAGGCTCGTACTCTTCCTCAAGGTTTGACAAGTCTTCTTGCCTTTGATCCAAGCAAGTCTATCGAAGAAAACCAAGAGCGTATGACTGCTGCTCTTAGCGATGTCGTTAGCGGAAGCGTCACAACAGCTGTGCGTGATACAACCATTGATGGCTTAGAAATCCATGAAAACGATAATCTTGGTATGGTGGATGGGAAAATCCTCGTGTCAAACCCTGACATGCACCAAACCTTGACAGAAACATTGAAACATATGTTGGATGAAGATAGTGAAATCGTCACCTTCTATGTTGGTGAAGACGGAAGCGAAGAACTTGCCAATGAAATTGCCCAAGAAATCGCAGAAGAATTCGAAGATGTTGAAGTAGAGATTCACCAAGGCCAACAACCAGTTTACCCATACCTATTTAGTGTGGAATAAAAATTTAATAGATTAAAAAGAAAGTTGATTTTACAACTTTCTTTTTTTATGACATTTGTCATATTTCCTCATGACAGAAGCTTCTAGTGACTATACCTTCAAAGAATTATACTAGATGTATCAAATGGAGGAAGAAAAAATGAAACATAAAGTAATTGTCGCAATGAGTTTAGTAGCAGCAGGAGTCATGACTTATCTCATGTTTTCAGGATTGGATGAAGGTTTCTATCATTTTCCTTGGGAGCTATTTGCAGGATTTGGAATGATGTCCTGGCTTATCCGAGAAGGTTTGAAATTAGTCTCAGATGTGAAAAAGGAGTTTGAAAAATGAAAAAAGCGATTCTATATCTTTTTATTGGACTATCACTAGTGGTATGGTTGGTAGAAATGTTTATAGGTTGGTTTGATCAAGCCTTCCTTCACCAATTCATCCGTGGTGCCTGGGGATTAGGATTTATGATTTTTATCGCCTTTCCGATGGGAAAGGAGTGGCTGAAAGGAGAATATCATGAACATGATTGAGGTAGAAAGCCTAAATAAAAACATTAAGGGCAAGGCTATTTTGAAGGATATTTCCTTTGAGGTAGCTGAAGGTGAATGCGTCGCCTTGATTGGGCCAAATGGTGCTGGGAAGACAACACTCTTGGACTGTCTGCTTGGAGATAAACTGGTCTCCAGCGGTCAAGTATCCATCCAAGGCTTGCCAGTGACGAGCTCTAAGTTAGACTACACAAGTTCCTACCTCCCTCAAGAAAATGTCATCGTTCAGAAATTAAAGGTAAAAGAGTTGATTGTTTTCTTTCAACGTATCTATCCAAATCCCTTGAGCGAGCAGGAAATTGATCAACTATTGCAGTTTGACCAGCAACAAAAAGAACAATTTGCAGAAAAATTGTCAGGTGGGCAGAAGCGTCTTTTCTCTTTTATCTTGACCTTAATTGGGCGACCAAAGCTTGTCTTTTTAGATGAGCCTACATCGGCTATGGATACATCAACTCGTCAACGTTTTTGGGAGATTGTCGATCAGTTAAAGAAAAATGGTGTGACCATTGTCTATTCTTCTCACTATATCGAAGAGGTGGAGCATACGGCTGATCGAATCTTGGTGCTACACAAGGGTGAATTGATTCGTGATACAACGCCTCTAGCTATGCGTAGTGAGGAGATTGAAAAGCACTTTATCCTTCCTCTAGCATATAAGGAAGTTGTCGAACAGTCAAACTTGGTTGAAAACTGGTCACAAAAACAGGATGCTCTACAAGTAGTCACACGCGAAGCAGATGCTTTCTGGGAACTATTAGTCCGAGCAGGATGTAGGATTCAAGAAATTGAAGTCAATAATCGTAGCTTACTGGATACAATCTTTGAAGAAACACAAAAGGGAGATGACTAAGATGAAACAATGGATAGCATTAAATAAGATAGAATTTCTATTGACCAAACGACAATTAGTCTACTATCTATTATCCGTAGGGATGCCGACAGCCTTCTATTTATTCTTTTCAGGCATGTACCAGGACACACCAGGTGGACCGGCTAATTTTATGCGTGATTACCTCATCTCCATGACAGCCTTTTCCATGATGTCGACAGCTATGTTTTCATTCCCAGCTGTTTTACATACAGATAAAATCAACAACTGGCAGAAAACATTGCGCCATACTCCGGTAAATATGGTAGAATATTATCTATCAAAGATAACAAGTATGATGTTTGATTATCTGGTCTCAATCCTGGTTGTTTTTTCAGTTGGGCACTTGGTCAGAGGTGTGGATATGCCTTTAGGAAGCTGGATTGGGGCTGCGCTCTTGCTGATAGTAGGAAGTGTAGCTTTTGTAGCGATTGGCTTGACCTTGACACTCTTGCCTTCTAGTCAGCTAATGTCTGTCGTGGGCAATCTTCTCTATCTAGGCTTGGCTGTTTTAGGCGGACTCTGGATGCCCATCTCTTTATTTCCAGACTGGATGCAAGCAATCGGGAAGTGTCTACCAACTTATCAGTTGATGGAGTTGCTCAAGACCTTCTTAAACGAGGGTGGCATCAATTTATCAGCCACAGTTTATCTACTTGTTTTTTCAGCAGTTTTGTTTGGTTTGACCATTTACCTTCAAGGTCATAAGGAGAATTCTTAATGCTTGAAAGACTGAAAAGCATAGACTATATGTATTGGGCCAGTTTGATTTTTATGGTTTTTCCCATCGTTCCTGTAGTGACTGGATGGCTTTCTGCCTGGCATTTATTGAGTGATATTCTATTTGTAGTGGCGTATTTGGGTGTTTTAACAACTAAGAGCCAGTACCTATCTTGGCTATATTGGAGCCTCATGCTGACTTATGTAGTTGGGAATACTGCCTTTGTTGCTGTGAATTATATCTGGTTTTTCTTTTTCCTATCTAATCTCTTAATTTATCATTTTGGCGTACGTAGTTTAAAGTCTTTACATGTCTGGACTTTTCTTCTTGCTCAAGTCCTTGTTGTGGGCCAACTGTTGATTTTTCAGAGAATCGAAGTTGAGTTTCTATTCTATATACTTGTAATTCTTGCTTTTGTCGATTTAATGACTTTTGGCTTGGTTCGGATTCGGATTGTGGAGGATTTGAAAGAAGCGCAGGCTAAGCAAAATGCCCAGATAAATCTATTGCTAGCTGAAAATGAACGTAGTCGTATCGGTCAAGATTTGCATGATAGTCTGGGGCATACCTTTGCTATGCTTAGTGTTAAAACTGATCTAGCCATGCAGTTATTTCAAATACAGGCTTATCCACAGGTGGAAAAGGAATTAAGAGAAATACAGCAAATTAGCAAAGAATCAATGCGTGAAGTGCGAACCATTGTGGAAAATCTTAAGTCTAGAACTTTGACATCCGAACTAGAGACTGTGAAAAAGATGTTAGAAATTGCTGGAATTGAGGTGGAAATAGCTAATCAACTAGATACAGCTAGCTTAACTCAGGAATTGGAGTCAACGGCTTCCATGATTTTGCTTGAATTAGTGACCAATATCATCAAACATGCTAAAGCGTCTAAAGTCTACTTAAAATTAGAACGGGCAGAGAAAGAACTCATTCTAACAGTGAGAGATGATGGCTGTGGCTTTGCTCCTATAAAGGGGGATGACCTCCATACAGTTCGAGATCGTGTTCTTCCATTTTCGGGAGAAGTAAAGGTAATTAGTTGGAAACAACCGACAGAAGTTCAGGTTCGACTACCTTATAAGGAGAGAAACTAAGATGAAACTACTTGTTGCAGAAGATCAAAGTATGTTACGAGATGCCATGTGCCAGTTGCTCACGCTTCAACCAGATGTGGAGTCTGTCCTTCAAGCCAAGAATGGGCAAGAAGCAATCCAACTATTAGAAAAGGAGTCTGTAGATATCGCCATCCTTGACGTAGAAATGCCTGTTAAGACAGGTCTTGAAGTCTTGGAGTGGATACGAGCAGAAAATCTAGAAACAAAGGTGGTTGTGGTGACGACCTTCAAGCGTCCTGGGTATTTTGAACGTGCGGTCAAGGCTGGAGTAGATGCTTATGTATTAAAAGAACGAAGCATTGCAGACCTCATGCAAACCTTGCACACCGTCCTTGAGGGACGCAAGGAGTATTCGCCTGAATTGATGGAAGTGGTGATGATGCATCCCAATCCGTTGACAGAACAAGAAATCGCAGTTTTAAAGGGAATTGCTCAGGGCTTCTCTAACCAAGAAATTGCAGACAAACTCTATCTATCCAACGGAACAGTCCGAAACTATGTCACCAATATTCTTTCAAAGCTAGATGCAGGTAATAGAACAGAGGCAGCTAATATCGCGAAAGAATCTGGTTGGTTGTGATGATATAATATTTTTGAACATTATGTGCTAAAATTGATGGGATTGAATGGAACAATACTAATTTTAGGAGGGTGGGATTCCTCCTTTTTCTTTTTTTGGGGAGCACTACAAAAGAGCTAAAATTAACAATAAAAAAGAAAAATATCTTGACAACCAATGGAAAATTTTGTTACAATAATAGACGGTACTTTTTACTTTTGGTCTCTCAAGAGTGTACAGGGACGTGCTGACAAATGTTGCAAAAGTACACACAGATGATAGCTGTCACCAAGTGTATCATCACCAAAAATAAAAAAACACAGGAGAATGTAGATGCCTACAATTAACCAATTGGTTCGCAAACCGCGTAAATCAAAAGTAGAAAAATCTAAATCACCAGCTTTGAACGTTGGTTACAACAGTCATAAAAAAGTTCAAACAAACGTTTCTTCACCACAAAAACGTGGTGTTGCAACTCGTGTTGGAACAATGACACCTAAAAAACCTAACTCAGCCCTTCGTAAATTCGCTCGTGTACGTTTGAGCAACCTTATCGAAGTTACTGCCTACATCCCAGGTATCGGACACAACTTGCAAGAGCACAGCGTGGTGCTTCTTCGTGGTGGACGTGTAAAAGACCTTCCAGGGGTACGTTACCATATCGTCCGTGGTGCACTTGATACTGCAGGTGTTAACGATCGTAAACAAGGCCGTTCTAAATACGGTACTAAACGTCCAAAAGCATAAGGAAAGGGGATAAAGAGAAATGAGTCGTAAAAATAGAGCTCCAAAACGTGACGTATTGCCAGATCCGCTTTACAATTCACAACTAGTTACTCGTCTTATCAACCGCGTTATGCTTGATGGTAAACGTGGTACAGCTGCTTCAATCGTTTACGGTGCCTTTGAGCAAATCAAAGAAGCTACTGGAAACGATGCACTTGAAGTATTTGAAACAGCTATGGAAAACATCATGCCTGTACTTGAAGTACGTGCACGTCGTGTTGGTGGTTCTAACTACCAAGTCCCAGTTGAAGTTCGTCCAGAACGTCGTACAACACTTGGACTTCGTTGGTTGGTAACAATCGCTCGTCTTCGTGGTGAACACACAATGCAAGACCGTCTTGCAAAAGAAATCTTGGATGCTGCTAACAATACTGGTGCAGCTGTTAAGAAACGTGAAGACACTCACCGTATGGCTGAAGCTAACCGTGCATTCGCACACTTCCGTTGGTAAGATAGGATGCGAAAGCGTTAAGAAAGTCCCAGAGAAAATAGGGAATCAAAGCAGGTTGCGAGTGCAACCAATGAGATTCATCTTTTTCTCCAGACTTTTAGCTTGAGCTCAACTAAATCATGATGCTAGGAACGGCAAGGATGCAAGGTGAAAATAAGAAACTGATGCAGTATTCGATGAATACAAGGAAGTTTATCTTTTTCACACAGCATCCCGTTCCAGCTCAAATTGGCTAACTAACTTTAGCCTGAGTTTAACTCAACTTACCATCTAGTAAGTTGAAACCAACAATAGCATGAAAACATTGAGAACGGGTAGGTCCTGCCTATCCGTTTTTATTAAAATCATGTTATAATAGAATAGGAATCAAAAAAATAGGAGAAACAAACCTCATGGCACGCGAATTTTCACTTGAAAAAACTCGTAATATCGGTATCATGGCTCACGTCGATGCCGGTAAAACAACAACTACTGAGCGTATTCTTTACTACACTGGTAAAATCCACAAAATCGGTGAAACTCACGAAGGTGCGTCACAAATGGACTGGATGGAGCAAGAGCAAGAACGTGGTATCACAATCACATCTGCTGCGACAACAGCTCAATGGAACAACCACCGCGTAAACATCATCGACACACCAGGACACGTGGACTTCACAATCGAAGTACAACGTTCTCTTCGTGTATTGGACGGTGCGGTTACTGTTCTTGACTCACAATCAGGTGTTGAGCCTCAAACTGAAACAGTTTGGCGTCAAGCAACTGAGTACGGAGTTCCACGTATCGTATTTGCCAACAAAATGGACAAAATCGGTGCTGACTTCCTTTACTCAGTAAGCACACTTCACGACCGTCTTCAAGCAAACGCACACCCAATCCAATTGCCAATCGGTGCTGAAGATGACTTCCGCGGTATCATCGACTTGATCAAGATGAAAGCTGAAATCTATACTAACGACCTTGGTACAGATATCCTTGAAGAAGATATTCCAGCTGAATACCTTGACCAAGCTCAAGAATACCGTGAAAAATTGGTTGAAGCAGTTGCTGAAACTGATGAAGACTTGATGATGAAATACCTTGAAGGTGAAGAAATCACTAACGAAGAATTGAAAACTGCTATCCGTAAAGCAACTATCAACGTTGAATTCTTCCCAGTATTGTGTGGTTCTGCCTTCAAGAACAAAGGTGTTCAATTGATGCTTGATGCGGTTATCGACTATCTTCCAAGCCCACTTGATATCCCAGCGATCAAAGGTGTTAACCCAGATACAGACGAAGAAGAAACTCGTCCAGCATCTGACGAAGAGCCATTTGCAGCTCTTGCCTTCAAGATTGCAACAGACCCATTTGTAGGTCGTTTGACATTCTTCCGTGTATACTCAGGTGTTCTTCAATCTGGTTCTTACGTAATGAACACTTCTAAAGGTAAACGTGAACGTATCGGACGTCTTGTGCAATTGCATGCCAATAGTCGTCAAGAAATCGAAACCGTTTATGCTGGTGATATTGCAGCTGCTATTGGTTTGAAGGATACAACTACTGGTGATTCATTGACAGATGAAAAAGCTAAAATCATCCTTGAGTCAATCCACGTTCCAGAACCAGTTATCCAGTTGATGGTTGAGCCAAAATCTAAAGCAGACCAAGACAAGATGGGTATTGCCCTCCAAAAATTGGCTGAAGAAGATCCAACATTCCGTGTTGAGACAAACGTTGAAACTGGTGAAACAGTTATCTCTGGTATGGGTGAACTTCACCTTGACGTCCTTGTTGACCGTATGCGTCGTGAGTTCAAAGTTGAAGCGAACGTAGGTGCTCCTCAAGTATCTTACCGTGAAACATTCCGCGCTTCTACTCAAGCACGTGGATTCTTCAAACGTCAGTCTGGTGGTAAAGGTCAATTCGGTGATGTATGGATTGAGTTTAGTCCAAACGAAGAAGGTAAAGGATTCGAATTCGAAAACGCAATCGTCGGTGGTGTGGTTCCTCGTGAATTTATCCCAGCGGTTGAAAAAGGTTTGGTAGAATCTATGGCTAACGGTGTTCTTGCAGGTTACCCAATGGTTGACGTTAAAGCTAAACTTTACGATGGTTCATACCACGATGTCGACTCATCTGAAACTGCCTTCAAGATTGCGGCTTCACTTGCTCTTAAAGAAGCTGCTAAATCAGCACAACCAGCTATCCTTGAACCAATGATGCTTGTAACAATCACTGTTCCAGAAGAAAACCTTGGTGATGTTATGGGTCACGTAACTGCTCGTCGTGGACGTGTAGATGGTATGGAAGCACATGGTAACAGCCAAATCGTTCGTGCTTACGTTCCACTTGCTGAAATGTTCGGTTACGCAACAGTTCTTCGTTCTGCATCTCAAGGACGTGGTACATTCATGATGGTATTTGACCACTACGAAGATGTACCTAAGTCAGTACAAGAAGAAATCATTAAGAAAAACAAAGGTGAAGACTAATCAGTCCTCGCTATAGAAGGAAGTCACTTAGTGGCTTCCTTTTTTGTAACGTTACGACAAATTTTATACATTCTGAAAATATGAACTCATAAAAATTTACATATAAAAATGAGTTAAAGAAATTTGCGGAAGAAATATATAATTATCAATAGAAATAAGTTGAAAAAGAATATAAATTACCTTTTAAAACTTATAAAAACAATAATAATATTCATAAATAAACGTTAAAATAGAAAATTCAGAAAATTTCTTCTTTTCTCTTGAAAAATTTTGAAAAAATGGTATGATAGTAACAAGTTATTTTTAAGAGAAGAGAAAGGGGAACAATGGAGAAAATCAGTTTAGAATCTCCTAAGACGGGGTCGGACCTAGTTTTGGAAACACTTCGTGATTTAGGAATTGATACCATCTTTGGTTATCCTGGTGGTGCGGTCTTGCCTTTTTATGATGCGATATATAATTTTAAAGGCATTCGCCACATTCTAGGACGCCATGAGCAAGGTTGTTTGCATGAAGCTGAAGGTTATGCCAAATCAACTGGAAAGTTGGGTGTTGCTGTCGTCACTAGCGGACCAGGAGCAACAAATGCCATTACAGGGATTGCAGATGCCATGAGCGACAGTGTTCCCCTCTTGGTCTTTACAGGTCAGGTGGCGCGAGCAGGGATTGGGAAGGATGCCTTTCAGGAGGCAGACATTGTGGGAATTACCATGCCAATCACTAAGTACAATTACCAAGTTCGTGAGACGGCTGATATTCCGCGTATCATTACGGAAGCTGTTCATATCGCAACTACAGGTCGACCAGGGCCAGTCGTAATTGACCTACCTAAAGACGTATCTGCTTTAGAAACAGACTTCATTTATTCACCAGAAGTGAACTTACCAAGCTATCAACCAACTCTTGAGCCAAATGATATGCAAATTAAGAAAATTTTGAAGCAATTATCCAAGGCTAAAAAGCCAGTCTTGCTAGCTGGTGGTGGAATTAGTTATGCTGAAGCAGCTGCAGAATTAAATGAATTTGCAGAACGCTATCAAATTCCAGTGGTAACCAGTCTTTTGGGACAAGGAACGATTGCAACGAGTCATCCACTCTTCCTTGGAATGGGAGGCATGCACGGGTCATTCGCAGCTAATATTGCCATGACGGAAGCGGATTTTATGATTAGTATTGGTTGCCGTTTTGATGACCGCTTGACGGGGAATCCTAAGACTTTCGCTAAGAATGCCAAGGTTGCTCACATTGATATTGATCCAGCTGAGATTGGTAAGATTATCAGTGCAGATATTCCTGTAGTTGGAGATGCTAAGAAAGCTTTGCAAATGTTGCTGGCTGAGCCGACAGTTCATAACAATACTGAGAAATGGATTGAAAAAGTTACTAAAGACAAGAACCGCGTTCGTTCTTATGATAAGAAAGAGCGTGTGGTTCAGCCGCAAGCTGTTATTGAACGCATCGGTGAGTTGACGAATGGTGATGCCATTGTGGTAACAGACGTTGGTCAACACCAAATGTGGACAGCTCAGTATTATCCTTACCAAAATGAACGTCAGTTAGTGACTTCAGGTGGTTTGGGAACCATGGGATTCGGAATTCCAGCAGCAATCGGTGCTAAAATTGCTAACCCAGATAAGGAAGTAGTCTTGTTCGTTGGGGATGGTGGTTTCCAAATGACCAACCAAGAATTGGCTATTTTGAACATTTACAAGGTGCCAATCAAGGTGGTTATGCTGAACAACCACTCACTTGGAATGGTTCGCCAGTGGCAGGAATCCTTCTATGAAGGTAGAACATCAGAGTCAGTCTTTGATACCCTTCCTGATTTCCAATTGATGGCACAGGCTTATGGCATTAAAAACTATAAGTTTGATAATCCTGAGACCTTGGCTCAAGACCTTGAAGTCATCACTGAGGATGTTCCTATGCTAATCGAGGTAGATATTTCTCGTAAGGAGCAGGTGTTGCCAATGGTGCCAGCTGGTAAGAGTAATCATGAGATGTTGGGGGTGAAGTTCCATGCGTAGAATGTTAACAGCAAAACTACAAAATCGTTCAGGAGTCCTCAATCGCTTTACCGGTGTCCTGTCTCGCCGTCAGGTTAATATCGAAAGCATTTCTGTTGGAGCAACAGAAGATCCGAATGTATCGCGTATCACCATTATTATTGATGTGGCTTCACATGATGAAGTGGAGCAAATCATCAAGCAACTCAATCGTCAAATTGATGTGATTCGCATTCGTGATATTACGGATAAACCACACTTGGAGCGCGAGGTGATTTTGGTTAAGATGTCAGCGCCAGCAGAGAAGCGTGCTGAGATTCTAGCCATTATTCAACCTTTCCGTGCAACAGTGGTAGACGTAGCACCAAGCTCGATTACCATTCAGATGACAGGGAATGCTGAAAAGAGTGAAGCTCTATTGCGAGTCATTCGACCATACGGTATTCGCAATATTGCTCGAACGGGTGCAACTGGATTTACCCGCGACTAAAAATCCAACTTAAATTTGTTAAATCAGCTTAAAAGGCAATAAATAATAGAAAAGAGAGAAAAAACTATGGCAGTTCAAATGGAATATGAAAAAGATGTTAAAGTAGCAGCACTTGACGGTAAAAAAATCGCCGTTATCGGTTATGGTTCACAAGGACATGCGCATGCTCAAAACTTGCGTGATTCAGGTCGCGATGTCATCATCGGTGTACGTCCAGGTAAATCTTTTGACAAAGCAAAAGAAGACGGATTTGACACTTACACAGTAGCAGAAGCTACTAAATTGGCTGATGTTATCATGATTTTGGCACCAGACGAAATCCAACAAGAATTGTACGAAGCAGAAATCGCTCCAAACTTGGAAGCTGGAAACGCAGTTGGATTTGCTCATGGTTTCAACATCCACTTTGAATTTATCAAAGTTCCTGCGGATGTAGATGTCTTCATGTGTGCACCTAAAGGGCCAGGACACTTGGTACGTCGTACTTACGAAGAAGGATTTGGTGTGCCAGCTCTTTACGCAGTTTATCAAGATGCAACAGGAAATGCTAAAAACATTGCTATGGACTGGTGTAAAGGTGTTGGGGCAGCTCGTGTAGGTCTTCTTGAAACAACTTATAAAGAAGAAACTGAAGAAGATTTGTTTGGTGAACAAGCTGTACTTTGTGGTGGTTTGACTGCCCTTATCGAAGCAGGTTTCGAAGTCTTGACAGAAGCAGGTTACGCTCCAGAATTGGCTTACTTTGAAGTTCTTCACGAAATGAAATTGATTGTTGACTTGATTTACGAAGGTGGCTTCAAGAAAATGCGTCAATCAATTTCAAACACTGCTGAGTACGGTGACTATGTATCAGGTCCACGTGTAATCACTGAGCAAGTTAAAGAAAACATGAAAGCTGTCTTGGCGGACATCCAAAATGGTAAATTTGCGAATGACTTTGTGAATGATTATAAAGCTGGACGTCCAAAATTGACTGCTTACCGTGAACAAGCAGCTAACCTTGAAATTGAAAAAGTTGGTGCAGAATTGCGTAAAGCAATGCCATTCGTTGGTAAAAACGACGATGATGCATTCAAAATCTACAACTAATTGATAGAAATTAAGGTGAAGGCGAGTTGGGGGGACCTAACTCGCTTTTATAATCAATTCAGCTTTCTTTTAAGAAGATGGATTGAGATAAGTATGAAATAGTCTAGGAGAAAAAGATGTTAAGTTCAAAAGATATCATCAAGGCTCATAAGGTCTTGAATGGTGTGGTTGTGAATACACCGCTGGATTACGACCATTATTTATCGGAGAAGTATGGTGCTAAGATTTATTTGAAAAAAGAAAATGCCCAACGTGTTCGCTCTTTTAAAATTCGTGGTGCCTATTATGCCATTTCCCAGCTCAGCAAGGAAGAACGTGAGCGTGGGGTAGTCTGCGCTTCTGCGGGGAATCATGCGCAGGGAGTTGCCTATACTTGCAATGAAATGAAGATTCCTGCAACTATTTTCATGCCAATTACTACTCCGCAACAAAAAATTGGACAAGTTCGCTTTTTTGGTGGGGATTTCGTAACCATTAAACTAGTTGGAGATACCTTTGATGCCTCAGCTAAAGCAGCTCAAGAATTTACACTCTCTGAAAACCGTACCTTTATTGATCCCTTTGATGATGCCCATGTTCAAGCTGGTCAAGGGACAGTTGCTTATGAGATTTTAGAAGAAGCTCGAAAAGAATCAATTGATTTCGATGCTGTTTTAGTCCCTGTTGGAGGCGGAGGTCTCATTGCTGGAGTTTCGACTTATATCAAGGAAACAAGTCCAGAGATTGAAGTCATTGGGGTAGAGGCTAATGGAGCTCGTTCCATGAAGGCTGCCTTTGAAGCTGGTGGACCAGTCAAACTCAAAGAAATTGACAAATTTGCAGATGGGATTGCTGTGCAAAAGGTAGGACAGTTGACTTATGAGGCAACTCGTCAACATGTTCAAACTTTGGTAGGTGTCGATGAAGGATTGATTTCTGAAACCTTGATTGACCTCTACTCTAAGCAAGGGATTGTCGCAGAACCTGCTGGAGCGGCTAGTATCGCCTCTTTAGAGGTTTTAGCTGAATATATCAAGGGGAAAACTATTTGTTGTATCATTTCTGGAGGAAATAATGACATTAACCGTATGCCAGAAATGGAAGAGCGTGCCTTGATTTATGATGGGATTAAGCATTACTTTGTGGTCAATTTTCCACAGCGTCCAGGGGCCTTGCGTGAATTTGTAAATGATATCTTGGGACCAAATGATGATATCACACGTTTTGAGTATATCAAACGAGCTAGCAAGGGGACAGGACCAGTATTGATTGGGATTGCCTTGGCAGATAAGCATGATTATGCAGGTTTGATTCGTCGAATGGAAGGTTTTGATCCATCTTATATTAACTTAAATGGTAATGAAACGCTCTATAATATGCTAGTCTGAGGACTAATAAAAAAATATCATATTATTTGCACAACTGATGTATAGGTGCTATAATGAGGGTGAAGAAAGGGGGCGATTCCTATGGACTTAGGAAATCGATTAGGCTATTTCTATCACAAGTCATTATAGTACCTATTATTTTTTGATTCAGTTTATAGTAAGGGAGTAAAATTACTTGTTATATATATGGAGTATTTTTGAAATCCACTATTTCATATATGTCTAATCTGAAATTTGGCTAAATATAATAGGAATTAGAAAAAATAATCAATACTAATGAGAAGCCTTATACTGAGTTAACTGAGAAGAGTGATGAGATACTAGGAAGATAAAAACAGTAGAAAATGTTGAAAGATAGGATACTATTGTTTCTTAATTACCAATCTTTTTATTGGTTTAAAGAAACAAAAAGGAATATTGATAAAGTAAATAAATAGTATTAGTTGAGCAAGTGAAAAGTGCTTATAAAGGCAGGAAGAATATCAAAGAAGGAGAAGGGGAAGAATAGTTAGAATAGTGTGGATTTAGATGCTTCTGCTATTGGAAATTTTGATTTTAAGTGGATAAATAGAATAAAGTTGAAGATAAAACCTGTCTAATCTATCAAGAATTGCTATTTGCAAAGCATGAATATTTTTACAAACAAAAGAGTTAATAATACAATTATTTTAAAGGTATTTACTAATGGTTTATAGCAAGGAAAAACCTATATATTATCGGCTTTAATAAGATAGTAATAGGAAAATAAATCATTAATTTTATTGAATATATGTTTTTTTATTGACAAAAGGCATAAAAACGTATACAATTAAATATCGTAAAGAAGAAAATAGGAGAAGGACATGGCTAAGTCAAACTTTGAAAAAGTAGAATCAGTTGTTGGCTGGGTTCGTGATAAGAAAATCACAGGCTACCGTATCTCTAAAGAAACGAATGCGCGTGAAATGTCTATCATTGCTCTAGCGCAGGGGCGTGCAAAAGTTAAAAATATTTCGTTTGAAACGGCTCTAGGTTTAATTGATTTCTATGATAAAAATCATGAAAAATTTGAAGATTAATCTTTGGATAATGGTGGATTCTTGAATAGGGTCTGCCTTTTCATTTTTTGGCTAGTAAAAAGACTGCACGATTGATGCAGCCTTTTCTTTTTATTTGAGATAGCGTTGAAGGAATTCTTTTGTACGGTCTTCTTTAGGATTGGTGAAGAGGTCTTCTGGTTTGCCTTCTTCAGCAATCACCCCCTTATCCATAAAGATAACACGGTGAGAGACATCACGGGCGAATTCCATTTCGTGGGTTACGACAATCATAGTCAAGCCTTCCTGAGCTAGATCCTGCATGATTTTGAGGACCTCTCCAACCATTTCTGGATCGAGAGCTGATGTTGGTTCATCAAAGAGAATAGCGTCAGGATTCATTGAAAGAGCGCGAGCGATGGCCACACGTTGTTTTTGACCACCTGAGAGTTGTTTTGGTTTGGCTTGCCAGTAGCGTTCTCCCATGCCGACCTTTTCCAAGTTTTCTTTGGCAATCTTTTCAGCTTCTGTTCGTTCACGTTTAAGGACAGTTGTCTGAGCGACGATGGTATTTTCAAGCACGTTGAGATTTTCAAAGAGGTTAAAGGATTGGAAAACCATTCCCAACTTTTCACGGTATTGCGTGAGGTCATAGCCTTTTTCGAGGACGTTTTGTCCATGATAAAGGATTTGTCCATCAGTTGGTGTTTCAAGTAGGTTAATGGAGCGTAGGAAGGTTGATTTCCCGCTTCCAGAGCTTCCGATGATAGAGATGACCTCTCCCTTGTGGACAGTGAGAGAAATATCTTTTAGCACTTCGTTTTGTCCATAGGATTTTTTGAGGTGTTTAATTTCAAGGATTGCTTGTGTCATTATTTCAAATCCTCCGTTTGCATTTGGTTAGCACCTGTAGTATAGTTATCCATGTCCATGCGGCGTTCGATGAAGCGTAGGATACGTGTTACGGTGAAGGTGAGGACAAAGTAAATCACGGCGATGATTGTAAATGTCTGGAAGTATTGATAGGTTTGCGTTGCCACTGTATTTCCTGAGAAATAAAGTTCGACAACAGAGATAACGTTCAATACAGATGTATCTTTGATATTGATGACAAATTCATTACCAGTTGCTGGTAGGATGTTACGGACTACCTGAGGTAGGACAATCTTACGCATGGTTTGGTTATGAGTCATACCGAGTGCAGTTGCGGCTTCAAATTGTCCCTTGTCAACTGCTAGGATACCACCACGAACGATTTCGGTCATGTAGGCACCGGTGTTGATCGAAACGATGAAGATAGCAGCTAGTGTGCGGTCAAGGTTGATCCCGAAAGCTTGGGCAGTTCCATAGTAGATAACCATCGATTGAACAATCATTGGCGTACCACGGAAAATTTCAATATAGACATTGAGGATCCAGCCGACTAGTTTTTGTAAGCTGTAAATGGCCTTATTCTCAGAGAGAGGAGCAGTACGGAAGACACCAATGGCAAGGCCGATAATGAGACCTATGATGGTTCCGACGATAGAGATTAAAAGAGTGATACCAGCACCACGCAAGAGTTGTTGCCAGTTTTCAGAAAGAATTTTAGCGACTTGGCTAAAGAAACTACTGCTAGTCTCTTCAGTTGTTGTAGCTTCGGCAGGTTGTTCCTTAATCATACGATCCATCAAGGCAACTTGGTCATCTTTTGAAATGGTTTCAATGCTGGCATTGATTTGGCTAATACGATTGTCATCTTTACGAAGTCCAATGGCGATAGCTGTATCTTCTTCCCCAGTTTTGAAACCTGGTTCTACCTGAACCATCTTGAACTTAGAGTTCGCAGCTTCAGCAGTCAGTGCTTCTGGTCGTTCAGAAACATAGGCATCGATGACACCAGCCTCAAGAGCTTGGCGCATTTGAGCGAAGTCTCCCATGGCTGTTTCTTTTTTAGCGCCTGGGATTTGTGCAATCAAGTCATAAAGGTAGACACCTTGTTGAGAAGTGATTTTCGCACCATTAAAGTCATCTAAAGATTTAGCACTTGCATAGGCAGAATCTTTTTTGACAAGTAGGACAGGTTCGCTAGTGTAGTAACTGCTTGAAAAGGCAATTTCTTGTTTACGCTCGGCAGTAGGACTCATACCTGCGATAATCATGTCAATCTTACCAGAAGTAAGGGCAGGAACTAGACCTTCCCACTTTGTTTTAACAACCAAAGGTTCTTTACCTAAGTCCTTAGCGATTTTCTTGGCGATTTGAACATCGTATCCGTTGGCATACTGGTTGGTTCCATCGATTTTGACAGCTCCATTGCTATCATCATCCTGAGTCCAGTTAAAGGGAGCATATGCTGCTTCCATCCCAATGCGTAAATATTCATCGGCTTGGGCAACATTGACAAGTCCCAGCATTAGCAAGAGACTTGTGAAAATAGATAAGTATATTTTTCTCATGATTTCTCCTATTTCTAATCTATTAAAAAATAACTGTCTCCTATTTTATCGAAAAAAACTCTATTTTTCAATATAGGTAAGCCCTTACTTGAGAAAAAATGATATAATAATAGCAAAGATAAAAAGGGGGCTTAGTTGATGAAAAAAACTTTTTTCTTACTAGTGTTAGGCTTGTTTTGCCTTCTGCCATTCTCTGTTTTTGCCATTGATTTTAAGATAAACTCTTATCAAGGAGATTTGTATATTCATGCAGACAATACGGCAGAATTTAGACAGAAGATAGTTTACCAGTTTGAGGAGGACTTTAAGGGGCAAATCGTGGGACTTGGACGTGCTGGCAAGATGCCTAGCGGATTTGACATTGATCCTCATCCAAAGGTTCAGGTTGCGAAAAATGGTGCTGAACTAGCAGACGTTACTAGCGAAGTGATAGAAGGAGCAGATGGTTATACTGTTAAAGTCTATAATCCAGGCCAGGAAGGCGACACAGTTGAAGTTGACCTTATCTGGAACTTAAAGAATTTGCTTTTCCTTTATGATGATATCGCTGAATTAAATTGGCAACCTCTGACAGATAGTTCAGGGACTATTGGGAAATTTGAATTTCATGTAAGGGGAGACAAGAGGGCTGAAAAACTCTTTTTCCATACAGGGAAACTTTTTAGAGAGGGAACGATTGAAAAGAGTAACCTTGATTATACTATCGGTTTAGACAATCTTCCGCCTAAGCGTGGAGTTGAATTGCATGCCTACTGGCCTCGAACTGATTTTGCTAGCGCTAGGGATCAGGGATTGAAAGGAAATCGTTTAGAAGAATTTAATAAGATAGAAGACTCGATTTTTAAAGAAAAAGAGCAAAGTAAACAACTCGTTACCTGGGTCTTCCCTTTGATACTTTCTATCTCCTTGTTATTAAGTGTCTGTTTCTATTTTATTTATAGAAGAAAGACCACTCCTTCGGTCAAATATGCCAAAAATCATCGTATCTATGAACCACCAATGGAATTAGAGCCTATGGTTTTATCAGAAGCAGTCTACTCGACCTCCTTGGAGGAAGTGAGTCCCTTGGTCAAGGGAGCTGGAAAATTCACCTTTGATCAACTTATTCAAGCTACCTTGCTAGATGTGATAGACCGTGGGAATGTCTCTATCATTTCAGAAGGAGATGCAGTTGGTTTGAGGCTAGTAAAAGAAGATGGTTTGTCAACCTTTGAGAAAGACTGTCTAAATCTGGCTTTTTCAGGCAAAAAAGAAGAAACTCTTTCCAATTTGTTTGCGAATTACAAGGTATCTGATAGTCTTTATCGTAGAGCAAAAGTCTCTGATGAAAAACGGATTCAAGCAAAGGGGCGTCAGCTCAAATCTTCTTTTGAAGAAGTATTGAACCAGATGCAAGAAGGAGTGAGAAATAGAGTTACCTTCTGGGGGCTTCCGGATTACTACCGTCCTTTAACTGGTGGGGAAAAGGCCTTGCAAGTGGGGATGGGTATTTCCACTATCTTGCCCCTATTTATCGGATTTGGTTTGTTCTTGTACAGTTTGGACGTTTATGGATATCTTTACATCCCCTTGCCAATACTTGGTTTTCTAGGTTTAGTTTTGGCTGTTTTCTATTATTGGAAGCTTCGACTAGATAATCGTGATGGTGTCCTAAATGAAGCAGGGGCAGAAGTCTACTATCTCTGGACTAGTTTTGAAAATATGTTGCGTGTGATTGCACGATTGGATCAGGCTGAGCTGGAAAGTATTGTGGTCTGGAACCGCCTCTTGGTCTATGCGACTTTATTTGGCTATGCGGACAAGGTCAGCCATTTGATGAAGGTTCATCAGATTAAAGTGGGAAATCCAGATATTAATCTCTATGTAGATTATGGCTGGCACGGTATGTTTTATCATTCAAGCGCGCAAATGAGCCATTATGCCAGCATCGCAAACACAGCAAGTACCTATTCCGTATCTTCTGGAAATGGAAGTTCTGGCGGTGGCTTCTCCGGAGGTGGAGGCGGTGGCAGTATCGGTGCCTTTTAAAGAGAACTGTCACAGACTAAAAAAATATGCTATAATGGAAGATAGAAAAAAGGAGTAATCTATGTATCTTATTGAAATTTTAAAATCTATCTTCTTCGGTATTGTTGAAGGAATTACGGAATGGCTGCCGATTTCAAGTACAGGTCACTTGATTTTAGCAGAGGAATTTATCCAATACCAAAATCAAAATGAAGTCTTTATGTCCATGTTTAATGTCGTGATTCAGCTTGGTGCGATTTTGGCGGTTATGGTGATTTACTTTAATAAGCTCAATCCCTTTAAACCGGGTAAAGACAAGCAGGAAGTTCGTCGAACTTGGCAACTGTGGTCTAAAGTTCTTGTAGCTACTTTACCTTTGCTTGCTGTATTTAAGTTTGATGATTGGTTTGATACTCACTTCCATAATATGGTTTCAGTTGCTCTCATGTTGATTATCTATGGGATTGCCTTTATCTATTTGGAAAAGCGCAATAAAGTGCGTGCTATCGAGCCAAGTGTAACAGAGTTGGATAAGCTTCCTTATACGACAGCCTTCTATATCGGCCTCTTCCAAGTTCTTGCCCTTTTACCAGGGACAAGCCGTTCTGGAGCAACGATTGTCGGTGGTTTGTTGAATGGAACTAGTCGTTCTGTTGTGACAGAATTTACCTTCTATTTAGGGATTCCTGTTATGTTTGGAGCCAGTGCCTTAAAGATTTTCAAATTTGTAAAAGCAGGACAACTCTTGGACTTCGGGCAATTGTTCTTGCTCTTGGTTGCCATGGGAGTCGCTTTCGCAGTCAGCATGGTCGCTATTCGCTTCTTGACCAGCTATGTAAAAAAACACGACTTTACTCTTTTTGGTAAATACCGTATCGTGCTTGGTAGTGTCTTGCTACTTTATAGCTTTGTTCGTTTATTTGTATAAGAAAAACCTTGAAGGGGCAGCTCTTCAAGGTTTTAAAATCCAGTCAGGGTAATCCCCAATAGGCGGACACCTCTTTCTTTTTCGCTTAACTCTTCATAGAGTTGCAGGGCAATTTGGCTTATCTGACTAGCATCCTGTGTTTTTTGGGCCAGACTTTTTCGTTTAGTAAGAGTTGAAAAGTCTTCGTAGCGGATTTTCAAAATGACAATTTTTCCAGCTTTTTCTTGTTGACTGAGATTGAGAGCGACTCTTTCTGATAGAAGAGTCAGCTCTTTTTTGATGTCCTCCTCGACACGGAGAATCTTTCCATAGGTTTTCTCCTTACCGATTGACTTACGGATGCGATTGGATTTGACTGGGGAATTGTGGATACCTCGAGCCTTTCGATACAGGTCATAGCCCAATCTGCCAAAACGGTCTATTAGGGTCACTTCAGGGACTTCAAGTAGGTCAGCGCCAGTAAAAACGCCCATTTGATGAAGACGTTCCACCGTCTTTTTTCCTACTCCATGAAACTTGGAAATATCCATTTGTTTGAGAAAATTCTCAGCTTGGTCAGGTAGAATCACTGTCAAACCGTGTGGTTTTTGATAATCGCTAGCCATTTTAGCTAAGAACTTGTTGTAGGAAACACCAGCAGAAGCAGTTAGATGGAGTTCTTGCCAGATATCCTCTTGAATGAGGCGAGCGATTTTGACTGCTGACTTGATACCGAGTTTATTTTCTGTTACATCCAAATAGGCTTCGTCAATGCTCATGGGTTCTATTAAATCTGTATAACGCTTAAAGATAGCTCGGATCTGGAGTCCCACAGATTTGTATTTCTCATAATTTCCTGAGATGAAGACGGCTTGGGGACAACGCTCATAGGCTTCCTTAGAGCTCATGGCTGAATGGACACCAAAAGCTCGCGCCTCATAGCTACAAGTGGAAACGACACCACGCCCACCTGTTTGCCGAGGGTCATTGCCGATAATGACAGGTTTTCCTCTGAGTTTAGGATTATCTCTGATTTCCACCGCAGCAAAAAAAGCATCCATGTCAATATGGATGATTTTTCTTGACAAATCATTTAATAAGGGGAAAATCAACATACCTAGCACCTTTTTTACAGCTTATTTTCTTTTATTATACCCTTTTTTCTGAAAAAAAGAAAAAAGGACTTCGCTTTTTCAAAAATATAATACAGTTTAGGGCGAAATATAGACTGTTTTAGAAAAGAAAGTGTAAAAATAGGCCTTTTCCACTTGTTGAAATCGGTTACTGTGTGGTATACTTGTCTCATGAATGTAACAGATGACTGTTACTAGAAAGAAAAAAGAGGACATTAACATGGTTGTTAAGACAGTTGTTGAAGCACAAGATATTTTTGACAAAGCTTGGGAAGGCTTCAAAGGCGTAGATTGGAAAGAAAAAGCAAGTGTATCACGCTTCGTACAAGCTAACTACACACCTTACGATGGAGACGAAAGCTTCCTTGCAGGACCAACAGAACGTTCACTTCACATCAAAAAGATTGTAGAAGAAACTAAGGCTCACTACGAAGAAACTCGTTTCCCAATGGACACTCGTCCAACATCTATTGCTGATATCCCTGCAGGATTTATCGACAAAGAAAATGAAGTTATCTTTGGTATCCAAAACGATGAACTCTTCAAATTGAACTTCATGCCAAAAGGTGGTATCCGTATGGCTGAAACTACTTTGAAAGAAAATGGATACGAACCAGACCCAGCTGTTCACGAAATCTTCACTAAATATGTAACAACAGTTAACGACGGTATCTTCCGTGCTTACACTTCAAACATTCGTCGCGCTCGTCACGCTCACACTGTAACTGGTCTTCCAGATGCATACTCACGCGGACGTATCATCGGTGTTTACGCACGTCTTGCTCTTTACGGTGCAGACTACTTGATGCAAGAAAAAGTAAACGACTGGAATGCAATCGAAGAAATCGATGAAGAAACAATCCGTCTTCGTGAAGAAATCAACCTTCAATACCAAGCATTGCAACAAGTTGTTCGCTTGGGTGACCTTTACGGAGTTGATGTTCGCAAACCAGCGATGAACGTTAAAGAAGCGATCCAATGGGTTAACATCGCCTTCATGTCTGTCTGCCGTGTTATCAACGGTGCTGCTACATCCCTAGGACGTGTGCCAATCGTATTGGACATCTTTGCAGAACGTGACCTTGCTCGTGGTACATTTACTGAATCAGAAATCCAAGAATTCGTTGATGATTTCGTTATGAAACTTCGTACAGTTAAATTTGCTCGTACTAAAGCTTATGACCAATTGTACTCAGGTGACCCAACTTTCATCACAACTTCTATGGCTGGTATGGGTAACGACGGTCGTCACCGTGTTACTAAGATGGACTACCGTTTCTTGAACACACTTGACAACATCGGTAACTCTCCAGAACCAAACTTGACAGTTCTTTGGACTGATAAATTGCCATACAACTTCCGTCGCTACTGTATGCACATGAGCCACAAACACTCTTCTATCCAATACGAAGGTGTAACAACAATGGCTAAAGACGGATATGGTGAAATGAGCTGTATCTCATGCTGTGTGTCTCCGCTTGACCCAGAAAATGAAGAACAACGCCACAACATCCAGTACTTCGGTGCGCGTGTAAACGTATTGAAAGCCCTTCTTACTGGTTTGAACGGTGGTTACGACGATGTTCACAAAGATTACAAAGTATTTGACATCGAACCAATCCGTGACGAAGTTCTTGAATTTGAATCAGTTAAAGCTAACTTTGAAAAATCTCTTGACTGGTTGACTGACACTTACGTAGATGCTTTGAACATCATCCACTACATGACTGATAAGTACAACTACGAAGCTGTTCAAATGGCCTTCTTGCCAACTAAACAACGTGCGAACATGGGATTCGGTATCTGTGGATTTGCTAACACTGTTGATACATTGTCAGCTATCAAATACGCTACAGTTAAACCAATCCGTGACGAAAATGGCTACATCTACGATTACGAAACAATCGGTGAATACCCACGTTGGGGTGAAGATGACCCACGTTCAAACGAATTGGCAGAATGGTTGATCGAAGCTTACACAACTCGTCTACGTAGCCACAAACTTTACAAAGACGCAGAAGCTACAGTATCACTTTTGACTATCACATCTAACGTTGCTTACTCTAAACAAACTGGTAACTCGCCAGTCCACAAAGGTGTATACCTTAACGAAGATGGTTCTGTGAACTTGTCTAAACTTGAATTCTTCTCACCAGGTGCTAACCCATCTAACAAAGCTAAAGGTGGATGGTTGCAAAACTTGAACTCACTTTCTAGCCTTGACTTTAGTTATGCAGCTGATGGTATCTCATTGACTACACAAGTTTCACCTCGTGCTCTTGGTAAGACTCGTGATGAACAAGTTGATAACTTGGTAACAATCCTTGATGGTTACTTCGAAAACGGTGGACAACACGTTAACTTGAACGTTATGGACTTGAACGATGTTTACGAAAAAATCATGTCAGGTGAAGACGTTATCGTACGTATCTCTGGATACTGTGTAAACACTAAATACCTCACTCCAGAGCAAAAAACTGAATTGACACAACGTGTATTCCACGAAGTTCTTTCAATGGATGATGCCTTGGATGCCTTGGATGCATTGAGTTAAGATTATATAAAATAATACAAAGAAGGACTAGTTAAAAGCTAGTTCTTCTTTTTGTAAAATTTATTGGTCAATTAAAGTCAAATCTCTTGACCTTTTTTGACTAATGTAGTATATTATGAACGTAAGGTAAATGAAAACCTTACTAGAACACTTATTTAAAGTAAAATAGAAAGAGGTGGGGTCTATGTTTAATCTAGAAATCTTTAGAAGTAAAGATAGTCTACTCCTGCTTGAAAAAGAAAAACCAGAAATAGTACGTAGAGTAGCGATTTAGCTAGTCTAAATTTTTTAAAACAAAGGTCAAAGATAGTCAATATCAGTAATAATAAAAAGAGGTAAAGAATATGAACAACAACTTTAATAACTTTAACAACATGGATGATTTATTTAATCAATTGATGGGTGGCATGCGAGGATATAGTTCTGAAAACCGTCGCTACTTGATTAATGGACGTGAAGTGACACCTGAGGAATTTGCTCACTATCGTGCGACTGGTCAATTACCAGGAAATGCAGAAGCTGATGGACAAATGCGACAACAGTCTTCAGGTATGAAACAAGATGGGATTCTTGCAAAACTTGGACGTAACTTAACAGCAGAAGCACGTGAAGGTAAGTTAGATCCGGTTATTGGACGTAATAAAGAAATCCAAGAAACTTCTGAAATTCTTTCTCGTCGCACAAAGAATAATCCAGTTCTCGTCGGTGATGCTGGTGTTGGTAAAACTGCAGTAGTAGAAGGATTGGCCCAAGCTATCGTGAACGGTGACGTTCCTGCAGCAATCAAGAACAAAGAAATCATTTCTATTGATATTTCTGGACTTGAAGCTGGTACTCAATACCGTGGTAGCTTTGAAGAAAACATTCAAAACTTGGTAAACGAAGTCAAAGAAGCTGGAAATATTATCCTTTTCTTCGACGAAATTCACCAAATTCTTGGGGCTGGTAGCACAGGTGATGGTCAAGGGTCTAAAGGTCTTGCTGATATCTTGAAACCAGCTCTTTCACGTGGAGAATTGACAGTGATTGGCGCAACTACTCAAGATGAATACCGTAATACTATCTTGAAAAATGCAGCCCTTGCTCGTCGTTTCAACGAAGTCAAGGTCAATGCTCCTTCAGCAGAGGATACTTTTAAAATCCTTCAAGGAATTCGTGATCTCTATCAACAACACCACAATGTTATTTTGCCAGATGAAGTCTTAAAAGCTGCCGTTGATTACTCTGTTCAATATATTCCACAACGTAGCTTGCCAGATAAGGCTATCGACCTTGTCGATGTTACGGCGGCTCACTTGGCGGCTCAGCATCCAGTAACAGATGTTCATGCTGTTGAACGTGAAATTGAGGCAGAAAAAGACAAGCAAGAAAAAGCAGTTGAGGCAGAAGATTTTGAAGCAGCTCTAAACTATAAAACACGCATTGCAGAATTGGAAAAGAAAATCGAAAACCATACAGAAGATATGAAAGTGACTGCAAGTGTCAACGATGTGGCTGAATCTGTAGAACGTATGACGGGTATTCCAGTATCTCAAATGGGGGCTACGGACATCGAACGTTTGAAAGATATGGGTCATCGTTTGCAGACGAAAGTTATTGGTCAAGATAAGGCCGTTGAAGCAGTAGCAAAAGCTATCCGTCGTAACCGTGCTGGTTTTGATGAAGGTAACCGTCCAATCGGTAGCTTCCTCTTTGTAGGTCCTACTGGTGTTGGAAAGACTGAGTTGGCTAAACAATTGGCTCTTGATATGTTCGGAACGAAAGATGCTATCATCCGTTTGGATATGTCTGAATACAGTGATCGAACAGCCGTTTCTAAGCTAATTGGTACAACAGCAGGCTATGTGGGTTATGATGACAATAGCAATACCTTAACAGAACGTGTTCGTCGCAATCCATACTCAATCGTCCTTCTCGACGAAATTGAAAAGGCTGATCCTCAAGTCATTACCCTTCTCCTTCAAGTTTTGGACGATGGTCGTTTGACAGATGGTCAAGGTAACACTGTCAACTTCAAGAATACGGTGATTATCGCAACTTCAAACGCAGGCTTTGGTTACGAAGCTAACTTGACAGAAGATGCTGATAAACCAGAATTGATGGATCGTTTGAAACCTTACTTCCGTCCAGAATTCCTTAACCGTTTCAATGCTGTCATCGAATTCTCACACTTGAGCAAAGAAGATCTTTCTAAGATTGTGGACTTGATGTTGGTTGAAGTTAACAAGACGCTTTCTAAGAAAGACATTGACTTGGCAGTGAGCGAAGCTGCTAAAGAATACATGACTGAAGAAGGATATGATGAAGTTATGGGTGTTCGTCCACTCCGTCGTGTGGTTGAACAACAAATCCGTGATAAAGTGACAGATTTCCACTTGGATAATCTTGATGCTAAACACCTAGAAGCTGACATGGAAGATGGTGTTTTGGTCATTCGTGAAAAAGCCTAAATCAAGATTTTGAAAATAAAAAAAGGAACCAGTTCAAAAGCTGGTTTCTTTTTTATTATTAGATGACATGGCGCTCAAAGGCATCGTCTGAAATCCCTTGTTCCAAGATGAGTTTAGCCCATTCTTTAGCAGAAAAGAGGCTGTGATCCTTGTAGTTACCGCAAGATTCGATGGTTGTTCCAGGAACATCTTCCCAAGTAGTAGTTTCAGCGATTTCTTTGAGCGAATCCTTGATAACAGATGCGATTTCAGCACTGGTGTGGCGCCCCCACATAATCATGTGGAAGCCTGTGCGGCAACCAAATGGTGAACAGTCAATCATGCCGTCGATGCGGGTACGGATGAGTTTTGCTAAGAGGTGCTCGATAGTGTGAAGGCCAGCAGTAGGGATAGAGTCTTCATTGGGTTGCACTAAGCGAATATCATAATTGGAGATGACATCTCCCTTTGGCCCTTTTTCCTCCCCAATCAAGCGAACATAGGGTGCCTTAACAATGGTGTGGTCAAGTTCAAAACTTTCAACAATAACTTCTTTTGACATGGTAAATCCTTTCAGTTTTCTAATTTCATTATAACATAAAGCCGGCTCTTGAGGCAGAGAGAAAACCTCTCCGAGGGTGGAGAGGTTGAAATCTTTACTTACGATACAAGCGGTCGTATTGGTAGTAAGGGTCAAAGGTTACGTTGATACCCAGTTTACGAAGGACATTCTTGTCTTCATCGGTTAAGATGATGGTTGAGTGGGCTTCGCTTCCTTTGAGGTTGCCAAGTTCTTCCATAGCACGAGCAGCATCAGGATTTTCTGTAGCTGTGATAGCAAGTGCAATCAGAATTTCATTTGAATGCAGGCGTGGATTGCGGCTACCCAGATGATCGATTTTAAGACCTTGGATTGGCTTAACAACTTCAGGCTCGATTAGTTTTACTTCTTTAGCAATGTCAGCTGATTTCTTGATGGCGTTGATGAGAGCAGCGGCTGTAGGGCCAAAGAGTTCTGAGTTCTTACCAGTGACAATTTCTCCGCTTGGCAATTCAAGTGCTAGGGCTGGTCCGCCAGTTTCTTCTGCTTTTTGACGCGCAACGACAGCAACCTTACGGTCTGCAGGTGTGATGCCGAGGTCATTCATAAGCAACTCGATTTTCTTGACAGCAGCTTCGCCAACTTTTTCGGCTTTAAAATCAAGAACAGTTTGATAGTAACGGCGGATGATTTCTTGTTTAGAAGCTTCAACAGCAGCTTCATCATCTGTAATAGCGAAACCAACCATGTTGACACCCATGTCTGTCGGTGAAGCGTATGGAGATTCACCGAGGATACGTTCTAACATGCGCTTGAGCACTGGGAAAATCTCGATATCACGGTTGTAGTTGACAGTGGTTTCTCCATAGGTTTGAAGATGGAAAGGGTCAATCATGTTGACATCATCAAGGTCTGCTGTGGCAGCCTCGTAGGCTAAGTTGACTGGGTGATGAAGGGGAAGATTCCAAACGGGGAAGGTTTCAAACTTAGCGTAGCCAGACTTGATGCCATTGATTTGGTCGTGGTACATATTGGACATACAGGTTGCCAATTTTCCAGAACCAGGTCCAGGAGCGGTTACGACAATCAAGTTTCGACTGGTTTTGATGTAGTCGTTTTTCCCCATACCTTCTGGAGAAATGATGTGATCCATATCCGTCGGATATCCTTTGATTGGATAGTGAAGATAAGAATCAATTCCGTTTTTCTCAAGTTGGTTGCGGAAGGCATCTGCAGCTGGTTGACCAGCGTACTGTGTGATGACAACGGAGCCAACAAAAATTCCCAATTCATTGAATTTATCAATCAAACGAAGAACTTCTTGGTCATAAGAAATGCCCAAGTCACCACGTGCTTTGGAATGCTCGATGTTGCTAGCATTAATGGCAATTACAACCTCGACTTGCTCTTTCAATTCTTGCAAGAGCTTGATTTTGTTGTCAGGCTCATAACCAGGAAGAACGCGAGCAGCGTGGAAATCTTCTAACATTTTGCCGCCAAACTCCAAGTAGAGCTTGCCGTCAAATTGGTTAATGCGCTCCAAAATGTGGTCGCGCTGTAGATTCAAATATTGTTCAGAACTAAAAGCTTGTTTTTTCATTTTTTTACCTCTGACCTCTATTATAATAAAAAATTGGAAGTTA